>JBMYWO010000029.1:0-18803 GCA_049607505.1 Polaribacter sp. | reverse complement strand
TGAAAAAGAAAATGACCTGTGTTGAGTTTATCGAAACATCGAGAACTCATTTTAACAATTCACATAATATCTTAAAAAACAAATAGTTATAAAAAAATGTCAATGGTAGGCATCAGACAAAAAATCTTTTTTCATTTCGACGCAAGCGTCGGGGAATTAACCCAAAAATTGATTAAATGTTTTGATGATGTTAATTTTAGGAAATAATTCCGTCAGTCTTACATTTTTTTGAATACCAAATTAAAAATAAGCAAACAACAACTATAAATATTGGCATGATAAAACTTGCTATTTCTACATTTAAAAATAAATAAATATGCTGTGAGATAGCAGCAACTCCTGATATAACAAATAATGGGTATGCTAATTTTTTTCTCAATAAAAGAAATATAGCTGCTAAAACGCCCGCAAAAACTGCTATGGCAAAGGCAGCAGTAACCCAAGAAGGGTATTCTATTAAAAATTCAGCTTGTTGCTCTTGTGGTAATTCAGCAATCATTTCATCAGTAATAAATGCTCTACCCAAATAGGCCATTACGCCCATTGCATTCCATATCAATGCTAATACTCCAATTACCCAAAAGATTGCTCCTGGTTTTTTTGATTCAGTTGTCATAAAATAAAAATTTAGTTAATAATAATTTAAAAGTAATAAAAAAAAGTTGCTTAATTCAAAAATGTAAAGTATATTTGTCATTATATAAAATTAATTTGTCTAATTGTAAAACAATAATTATGAATAAGCAATCGATTTGTGAAAGAGAAAAAAGTTATATTGAAAAAATGAACAAATTTCAACTGCCAAATAAGTATAAAAAAGTAGGATATATTCTTACATTTTTAAGCTTTGCTTTACTAATCGCTAAAAAGTTTTTTGAAGAACTAGATTGGTTAAGACCTATTTTGTTGGGATTTGTATTATTAGGAATGCTAGTAATATCATTATCTAAAGACAAAATAGAAGATGAATTTATAGACAGTTTACGATCTCAATCATATAGATTAGCGTTTATTTTAGTAATTATTTATACGTTAATTCAACCAATAACTAATTTTATTGTTGGTTATGTTTTAAATCAACATCAGGAATTTGAAAGTTTTAATTATTTTGAAATATTATTTTTTATGTTGGTTGTACAATTACTGTTTTTTTATCAATTAAAGAGATACAATAGATAAAAATGAAAAATACATTAAAAGTACAGAGAGCCATTTTAGATATTACACAAGATGATTTGGCAAAAAAGATAGGTGTTTCTAGGCAAACTATTAATTCTATTGAAAAAAACAGGTACGTGCCGTCAACGGTTTTGGCTTTAAAACTATCGGCTATATTTAATATTCCTGTCAATGATTTTTTTACATTGGAAGAGGATGATTAGGTGTTTTCTAATATTCTTATCAACATTTAAAAAAAGTCTCGTAGGCTTAAGTACATCACAAAAAATAATTATTATTAATCAAAATCCTTATAAGTCTTTTATTATCAAGACCTTTCAGGTTTCAAAAACCTGAAAGGTCTCATAAAATACTGATTTTAAAGAACTCATCCCTTAAAAATAATGAAAAAGTTGAACATTTTCTAAAATATAGTATCTTTACGCCGACAATATCAGATATACTGCACATTTATAGAAACAAATTACTTTGAGTTTTTGTAAGATGTGTTTTTCAGAAATAGTAAAATTTATAAACACAATTTAATCATTAATGGCAAAATCGCAACAGACCTTTAGTAAGAGTGAAAAAGAAAAAAAGCGTTTAAAAAAACGTGAGGATAAAAGAAAAAAAATGGAAGCAAGAAAGGCTGAAAAGGAAGAGAGAGGAACAGCGGGTATTCAGTTTGCGTATGTAGATCATAATGGTAATTTGACAGATACGCCACCAGATCCAGATTTAAAGGTTGAATATGAATTAGAAGATATTCAAATTTCTGTAACTAAAAAAGAGGATTTGCCAGAGGAAGATCCTGTAAGAAAAGGGAAAGTTTCCTTTTTTGATTCTTCTAAAGGATTTGGTTTTATCATAGACTCGGTAAGTGGTCAAAAATACTTTACACACGTTAGCGGTTTGATTGATACTATTGTAGAAAACGATAAAGTTTCTTTTGAATTAGAAAAAGGAATGCGTGGTATGAATGCTGTAAAGGTTACAAAGATTTAAGGATATAACAAGTTCTTATAAAGTGCCTTACTAATCCCGATTTTTTCATTGGGATTGCCTGACTGTCAGCAGACAAGTATCAAGATGTTTCGTTGATATCTCATATAAATTATTCACTTTCAGATAAATAACTTCATGTTTTCTGTAAGTATATCTATAAATTTGGTTAATGGTTTTTTAACCATCATTGTCATCATTGGGTTAAATGCTCCATTAAAAGTTAGTTGAACTTCGCTTTTCCTATCAGAAATTTCTGTTATATCCGCTACTAATGTAAATGGTAGTTTGCTACTTGCAGCACCTAAGGTAATATTAGAAAATGGTGTTTTTTCCTTTATTACCAATCTAATTTCTGGCATTCCCTTTAATTGAAAAAGAAAAGAATCTCCGTCAACTTCAAATTTCTGAATATTTTCAGGCATTATTTTTTCAAAATTGGCTACATCTGTAAAAGAAGTATAGATTTCTTTTGCAGACTTTTCTACAATTACTTTGTTTCCTTCTATAGTCATATATTAGTTGTGTCTTAAAATAGGTTGAAACTATTAAGTTCAGCATAAATTATCACTATTTTGTGGTCTTATGTCCTATACTCTTATGTCAATTTACTCTTGCTTCCAAGTACTTGGATTTTTTTTCCACTCTTTTAATATGCCAACTTCTTCATCGGAAATATAATTATTTTCAGATGCCAGTTCTAATAAATTTTCATAGGTACTCAAGGTTGTTAATTGAACATTATTCTCTTCAAAATTGGTGGTTGCTACATCAAATCCGTAGGAAAAAATAGCGACCATTCCTTTTACAAATGCACCAGCTTCTTTTAAGGCATTTACGGCATTTAAACTGCTGTTTCCTGTACTTATCAAATCTTCTATAACTACAACATCTTGTCCGTTTTCTAAATGTCCTTCAATTTGATTTTTCCTTCCGTGTTTTTTAGGCGTTGGTCTCACATATACAAAAGGTACACCAAGTTGTTCGGCAACCAAAACTCCTATGGCAATAGCACCAGTAGCTACGCCAGCAATAACATCTGGTTTTCCGTATTCTCGTTCTACAATTTTAGTAATTTCAGCTCTTAAAAAATTTCGAATAGGAGGATAGGAAAGTGTAATTCTATTATCGCAATAAATAGGTGATTTCCAACCTGAAGCCCATTGAAATGGTTCGTTAGGATTTAATTTTATGGCTTTTATTTGTAGTAATAATTCAGCAGTTTTTTTTGCAGTATCTTTATCTAAATTCATATATAGGTTAGCGTTGGGGTTTCTTTTTATTCCTTTGGTCAATAGCAATAATTCAGTAATTTTTTGTAGTATCTTTGTTTAAATTTATATTAGCAAATGTATAAAGTTTTTGTAAATGATAAGCCTATAATTATAACTTCTTCTTTAGAAAAAATTGTTAATTTTTCTAACTATGCTTTTAACCATATTGTAATAGAAGAAGTTATCTACAAATTGCGAAATGAAAATATAAAAGGAATTATTCTTTATACTGAAAATTTGGAACAAGACTGGGTGTTTTTCCTTAAAAATTTTAAGGTTATTCCTGCTGCTGGCGGACTTGTTGTTAACCTTAAAAAAGACATTTTATTTATTTATAGGCATACTACGTGGGATTTGCCTAAAGGAAGAATAGAAAAAGATGAACGTATTGAAGAAACTGCTATTAGAGAAGTTGAGGAAGAATGTGGAATTACCCATTTAAAAATTGATAAATTTCTTCTTACCACATATCATTTGTTTTATCAAGAGGGTCATAAAATTAAAGAGACCCATTGGTTTTTAATGAACACAACCTATGACGGAAAATTAACTCCACAATTAGAAGAAGGAATCACCAAAGTAGCTTTTAAATCAAAAAATATTATTGGGAATATTTTAAAAAATTCGTATGCTAATATTCAATTGGTGTATGATGAATATATTGGTAAGTTTCCCCATAACAACTTTTAAGAATTTTATTTTGGCTCAATAGAGTTTTGCAAAGTTTTATATCACCTTCTTCTAGTAGTTATCAATAAATCTCTTCTTAATTGTTTGTTTTCTTGTTCAGATTTTTCTAGAGCTTCTTTGTATTCTTCAATAGTATTTTCTGCATCTTTCAGCTCGCTCAAATCCTCTTTCATATCTTGTATGTCTAAAAACAAATTTACTACACTACTATACATATCGTATCTGTAAGTAGAATCTTTTGTTGGTATCGATTTTTGCATTTCTGCTAAATTTTTACCTATTAACTGATTTAAGTATTCCGTATTTTGTCCAGGAACATCTAAGGAATCAATCATTCCTCTAACCTTTTTCATTTTATTAGAAAAAGAATTTTGAAATATTATTTCTGTATTAATTTTTTTGGCCTGCGCTTTTAAAGTATTATTTTCTTTTACTGGTACTTTAAATGTAAAAAAAATAGCCGTAACAATTGTTCCTGAAGTGATGAGAAATAATAGTAAAAATTTTAAAAAACTATTTCTTCTTTCTTTTATATTCTTTGGTTTCATACAAAATTCGTTATAAATTTAAACTCTTTGACAGATAATAATATCGTCTTCTCTTAAGTTATTTGAGTTTACTGTTCTAGAATAATTAATATATTTTATAGATCTAAAAAATGAAGCTTTTCTATAAAAAACCCATTTATGTGATGTATTGTCATCATGTAAATACTTAATCGTTCCCTCTGGGTGACGTTCATTATAATCGTTTAAGAAAAAGTAAAACAATTTGCCAAAACCTAAATTTTCTGGAGCTTTCACTCTAAAATTAGTAATTTCATCATCGTCAATCCCCTTTTTTCTAAATTCAAAACTTATGACTAGCGGATTTTTTAATTCTTCTAAACTAGGGTCTTTAATTTCTTCACCTATTGGATATAACCATTGTTTGTAAATTTTTACAGGAATGAGTAAGGTAAATTCATAGAGTTTGTAAAACAATAGGGGAATGATAAACATAATGGTAGAAGTTAGAAAAGTAAACCTAAAAATAGATTTAAAACTACTTGTTACTTTAAAAAATGCTATTAAACCTATAAAAACAAACACGAGTGTAAAGAAAAATTCTTTAAAAAAATTAGCTCTATTTTTGGATAATTCTTTAAAATAAGTTCGCAATACCCATACATGAACACCACCTAAAATTAAAAATAATATTTGAAATCCAATAAAACTGTTTAAAGCAGTGTCGTTTAACACTTTTGAAGAACTTAAAAAGCCAATTAAAGCAAATGCAACAAAAATGATGATACCATAAATGATAGCTGTTTTTTTATTTTTTTTAAATAACTGACGAACATCTTTTAAAATCAACATAAAAAATGAAGCTATCAATAAAAATAATATGCTAATTTTTAGCGTATCTCCTTGTAAAAGTCGGCTTATACTCATAGTATTCTTAAATGTTTGTAGAAACTCCCATAATTGGAGGCATATCTTCTTTTAAAACAATTTTTTCATCTTTATTGCCAAAAAAAGAAGTTTTTACTTGAAACTCTAAAGGTAAAAAATAACTGTAAAATATCTCAAGAAACTTTGTGATTTCACTATTCTTATAATATTTCTTCAAGTTTGATTTGGTTACTGGCCCTATTTTAAATTCAACAAAAGGTACTCCAATAGTTGTTTTTTTTGTTTTGGCTATAAAATTTACACCTAAAATTTCGGTGTCTTTTTTATGTTTAATCTCTTCATTTTTAAATGACTTTACCGTCTCTATTTTTTCGTTTAAAATACGTTCTAAACACAATCTTGTTAATTCTAAATTGCCTGCTATTTTATGGCTATAAGGTAGTAATTTTACTAATTTTAGAAGATACCTATTGTCTAAATTGTCTTTTAAATTCCAAAATTTTAAGAAAAAATCATTATCAGAATCATAAAAGTTATCAAATAATTTATATTCTTTTTTATCAATATTTACTTGTTGATTAAATAGTTCATTTTCAATGGGACTGAATAATAAACGACTATCTTTTTCTTCTCTTTTTTTAATTTTCCTTTTTGAGTGGTACGTATCTGATTTATTGCTGATGTCCTTATGAAAAAAACCTTCAGGTAAGGAGTCATAAACACCATCTCTAGACAATTCTAATAATAATTTAGAATCACTTTTTTTTGATTTTAGAATATCTCTTCTATATCCTCTTTTAAAAGAACTTTTGTTTTCTACAAGAAAATCGTTGGCTATAAAACTGTTGTTTTGTAGTTCTAAAATTATAGACTCTGCTTTTATGTTTTCATAAACAGAAGCTAATTCTTTAACGATATTGTCTAATAATTTTTCTTGCAAACAGCTAGTATTATAAACTCTTTTTTTAGTTGGTTCTTCTTCTTCCCGCAGCCATCAAACGTTTGGTCCAATATCTTCTTTTTAAGTTACTTATCATTACACCAGATTTACCGTTTTCTCTTGTTGCTGTGGCATGTACAAACTTATTGTTGTGTAAATATACACCAACATGTACAATGCTAAATTGATCTTTTCCAAAAAACAATAAATCCCCTTCTTTTAAGTGTTTTAAATTTGTAAATAATTCTGTGTATTTAGAATTGCTTTGTTTTTGAGCCGTTCTTTCTAAATAAATATTATACGATTTTATGAATAATCTTTGACTAAAGGAAGAGCAATCTATAGCGTCTTTTGTTTCTCCGCCCCATAAATAAGGTGTTCCCATCCATCTATCAATAAACTCATACAATCTTTTATTAGTAAGTTTAGAAGCCTCAATTCCCAATATATTAGCATATTTAGTTTGTATTTCACTAACCCTTAGTTCTGAATTACCTCTTTTTCTAGTGTCATATTCAACAACTCTAGTGTTTTTTTCTAATAATGGTTCTTCTTGCTGCTTTTCTTTTTTTAGTCTCCTACGTCTTTTTTTAGCTTCTTTTTCTTTTTGTTTACGTATTTTTCTCCTTCTTTTAGCTTCTTTCCTGTTAACACTAATCCGAATTTCTTTGAGGTTAAATTCAAGATTCCTCCTTTTTCTGACCAAAAAGGATTTCGTTTTATACTTTTCTTTAGAAATTGAAACTAGATAATTTCCTTCTGGAAGTATTTTATTAAATAAAAAAAGACCCCTAAAATTCGTATATGTTATTAAACCCTTGTCTTCTATTTGTACTTTTGCACTCTCTACTGGATTTCCAGTATCATCATCAACAACAATACTTTTTATATATAAACTAGATTGAGCATTAACAAAAAATGTAATTACTAAAAATAGAATTGAAGTAATATTTTTCATCATACATTTTGTTTTTATGAAGTAAATTATAAACGACCAAAGTACAAAACATTTATTTTTAATCAAAAAAAATAACAACTATTGTATCAGAAAAGTTACTTGCAGAATTCTTCTTTGCCAACCCGTATTATTCTTGAGAAAGAGGAGTGAGTACACCAACAAACTGATTCGACAATATATTCCTAAAAAATCAGTCTTTGACCATTATAGTGATCTGGAAGTCAAAAAAACACAGCATAAAATTAATCGAAGACCTAGAAAAAATTTAAAGTATGAGAATCCTAAAAATGTGTTTTATAAATTTGTGAAAAAAATTGAATTTGTTAGTTGAATCTACCTTAAAATTTCGTTCTCGCATAACCAAAACCATCTATTTAATTTACTGTACCTTTGCCCGATTTTAGATTTCAGTATTTCTGATTGATAAAAAATTACAGTCGAACATAAATCGGGTTTACAGGCGGCTTCTGTGAATCTACAAAAACACAGTATGTCAACATTTTTAGATTTAGGTTTAAAAGAACCTATACAGAAAGCATTAACAGATTTAGGATATGAAAATCCGACTGTTATCCAAGAAAAAGCAATTCCTCAAATAATTTCTTCTACAGACGATTTAAAAGCATTTGCACAAACAGGAACAGGTAAAACCGCAGCATTTAGTTTGCCAATACTACAACTAGCAGATGCTGAAAACAAAAATACACAGGCTATTATTTTATCGCCAACAAGAGAATTGGCAGTGCAAATAGGGAATAATATAAAAGACTTTTCCAAATATTTACCCAATATGAAAGTGGTAACTGTTTATGGAGGCACAAGTATAGAAGAGCAGATGAGGGCTTTAAAAAAAGGTGCTCAAATTGTAGTAGGAACTCCTGGTAGAACTGTAGATTTAATTAAAAGAAGAGCTTTAAAATTAGGAAATATAGCATGGTTGGTTTTAGATGAGGCTGATGAAATGTTAAACATGGGTTTTAAAGAGGAGTTAGATAAAATTTTAGACGCAACGCCAACTACAAAACAGACCTTATTGTTTTCTGCAACTTTTCCTAGAGAAGTAGAAGCCATTGCCAGAAATTATATGACAAAACCAGTAGAAATTACTTCTGGTCAAAAAAATCAAGGCGCAGATAATGTAAGTCATGAATATTATGCAATCACAGAAAGAACTCGCTACCCTGCATTAAAAAGAATAGCAGATGTAAACCCAAATATTTACGGAATTATTTTTTGTAGAACTCGTAGAGAAACACAAGAAATTGCCAACAATCTAATTAAAGATGGCTATAATGCGGATGCGCTTCATGGTGATTTATCGCAAGCACAACGTGATTCTGTAATGGGCAAATTCAGAAAAAAAACGGTGCAATTATTAGTGGCAACAGACGTTGCCGCTCGCGGATTGGATGTAAACAATCTTACCCATGTCATAAACCATAAATTGCCAGATCAGATAGAAAATTATACCCACAGAAGTGGAAGAACAGGTAGGGCTGGAAATAAAGGGATTTCTATTGTTTTGGTAAATCATAAAGAAAAAGGAAAATTAAGATCCATAGAAAGAATCATCAAAAAGAAATTTGTTCAAGCAAAAGTTCCTTCGGGAAAAGAAATTTGTCAAAATCAATTAATGCACCTAATTGATAAAGTGCAAAATACTGAAATAAATACGGAGCAAATAGCAACATTTTTACCTAGTATTTATGAAAAATTGGAAGGACTCAATAGAGAAGAACTCATTCAAAAATTTGTTTCTTTAGAGTTCAATTCCTTTCTTTCTTACTATGAAAATGCAAAAGATTTAAACGATGTATCTTCAAGAGAAAATTCTAGAGGAAGAGCTAGCAGTGAGAATATGACCCGTTTTTTTATCAATATTGGTAAAAAAGATCGTTTGAATCCAGCCAAATTAATTGGTTTGATAAATGATCAAAATATTGGCGATAGCATAGAAATAGGCGCTATTGATATTTTAGATACCTTCTCTTTCTTTGAAATTGACAAAAATTATGAAGCAGCAACATTAACTGCGTTTTCAGAGAATCAACCAGATTTTGACGGACGTTCCGTAAATATAGAAATTACTAAAAAAGAACGATCTAGAAGCGGAAATAGAAGAAGAGGTAAAAAACCTTTTGGCAAAAAAGAAGGGGGATTTGGAAGACGAAGAGATTCAGAAAACTCATCCAAAAGAAGGAGTAATGGTAGAGGAAATTCAGATAGACCTAAAAATTCTGGTGATAGAAAATCTGGTGGTTTTGGAAGAAGACGAAGAGAAAGGTAGAATCAATCAAAATCAGTATCCATTTTTAGATAATCTAAAAACTCACGTTTTCTGTCTTTTTCTTTGAATTTTCCACCAAATTCTGCCGTTACGGTAGAACTTTCTATGTCTTTTATGCCTCTAGAATTTACACATAAATGTTTGGCATCAATCACACAAGCAACATTTTGGGTTCCTAAAATTTCTTGTAAGGCTTGTACTACTTGCATCGTCAAACGTTCTTGTACTTGAGGTCTTTTTGAAAAATATTCTACAATTCTGTTCATTTTTGATAGCCCTATTACTTTTCCGTCAGAAATATAGGCAACATGTGCTCTACCAATAATGGGTAATAAATGATGCTCGCAAGTAGAATAGACCACAATGTTTTTTTCTACCAACATTTCGCCATATTTATAGGTGTTTTCAAAAGTGGAAGCTTTTGGCATATTTTTAGGATCAAGCCCCATAAACAGCTCTTTTACAAACGATTTGGCAACTCTTCTCGGAGTTCCTTGTAGGCTATCATCAGTTAAATCCATTCCTAAAGTCTCTAAAATATCTTTAACGCTTTCTTGGATTTTAGCTATTTTTTCTTCGTCAGAAATCATAAAAGCATCTGCTCTTAACGGAGTTTTGGCCGATGTACTTACATGGTTTTCTCCTATTTCTTCTATAATATCTTCATTTATTTTGCTATTCACTTCAAACATTTCAGTCTATATTAAAGGCGCAAATTTACGTGTTTACAACGTATTATTTTAGTTTTTATAAATTATTCTTATCAACCTTTGCCTTTGTGTTTGCGGTTTCATAAAAATAGACGTAAAAACACATTTCTAATTTCAAATTAATTAAGCTACATTTACTTTTTAGAAGTACGTTATGAATTCAAAATATCTCTTTATTGTTCTATGGATGTTTACTGTTTTGGGTAAGGTTAATGCACAAACTGCTGATTATAGACTAACTCCTTTCTCTGTAAATTATTCCACCAAAGATGGTTTGCCTAGTAATGAAACATACTGTGTTGTTCAAGATAAAAAAGGCTATATATGGATTGGTACTGATAGAGGTGTAGCACGTTTTGATGGTGAAAATTTTGAAATATTTACAACTGAAGACGGTCTGTTAGACAATGTTGTTTTTAATATTCAAGTACATGAAGATGGAAAAATATGGTTTTTGCCTTGGAACAATCAAATTTTTTACTACGAGTATGGAAAGGGTTTTATGGCATTTAAACACAACAAGCTCTTATCTGCAAATGACTCGAACGAAATGTTTAATATAGAAAAAATGAAGAAGGATTCTTTGGGCAATTATTATTTATATAATAGAAGAGTTGGTGAAGGACTCATAAAAATATTCCCTGACGGAAGTTTTAAAAAAACAAATGTTGATATAGCGGATCGAAAAAATAAAAACTTAAAATATAATTTTATTAAAGTAACAGATTTAGACATTATTGTTAGAAAAAGAAATTCTTTGGTTAGAAATGATGTATTTAGTGTAAGACATTCTATTGGCAGAAAACAATTAAGTTATTTTAGCAACCAAAAATATGATGGTTCTAAATCTGCTATGTTTATACCATCTTACTTTGAAGAACAAAACGCCTCCTATTTTATCACAGGAAAATACATGACTAAAATAAGTAAAAAAGATACAATTCCTATCATTTTAAAGCGTGGTATATATGCAACTAAAGCAAGCGGTGGGTATATAGTTGGTCATCGGCTAAAACCAAATGAAAATTATTTTGATGTGTATTGGCAGACTTCAATAGACTCATCAGCAGAAAAACAATTGTTGTTTAAAAATGTTTTCAAAACAAGAGCCATTAAGGATGCAAACCAAGGTATATGGATAGCTTCTCATGACCGTGGAGTATTTTACATACCAGATACATCAATACTTCAAAATAAAACGGTTGAAAACATAGATGGGATTATACCAAATAAGAACAAGATTTTTTTACACAATGTTAAAAATAATTTTTTCACCCTAAAAAAGGAATCTGAATTTAAAATTGATACCCATTTGCAAAGCACCTTATCCGATGCTCAACTTAATTATCAAGAACCCATTCCACAAGCTAGAAAAGTGTATAATACGTTTTATTTTTCAGATAATGACGATAAATATTCTTTAAAATCTTCAACTTTTGGCATACGTGCTTATAGATATGATAAAGAAAAAAAACTATCCCTTTTAACAAGGAGTTTCATTGCTAAATTTTTAAAACCTCAAAACGATTTAGACGAACATCCAAGAATTATTTGCTTTGAAGAAGATGATAAAGAAAATTTTTGGTTGGGTAGGTTGGACGGGTTGTATTGTTATCTAAATAATAAATGGATAAAACCAAAATTCAAATTTGGTAAAATTGAAGACCGCATACAAGACATCAAATTTTTTAAAGCAAAAGACCTCTCTTTTTTTGCAACTATAGGGAATGGTTTTTATATTGAAAAAGATAGTTTGTTAGTGAAGCATTATACAAGAAAAAATGGATTATTAAGCAACAGTATTAACCAACTATATATAGATGCAACAAAAAAAATGTGGATTGCTACTACATCTGGCTTTCATTATATAGACCTAAATGAGGATACCTTGAGTCTGAATAATGTACTTTCAAATTTTTCTAAACTTACTTCGCCAAATGTTAAGCAAATATATGTTAGAGACAGCCTTATCTATTTAGGAACAGATAGGGGATTGAACATCATTGATTGGAAAAAGTATAATAAAAGAAGAACGAAAAAATTCCCTATTTATATTAATAGCTTTAAGGTAAATGAACAATCAATGAATATTGATTCTACGTTGGTAAATTCATTATCTCATAAACAGAATAATATAGAAATTAGTTTTAAAGCATTAGCCTATAAGAATTTAGAAAATATTTCATATCGTTATAAATTATCTAATTCGCAAAACGATTGGTTAGAAATTCCATCCACTACCATACGCCTTATAGACCAAAAGCCTGATAATTATGCAATAGAAATACAGGCTAAAAATGACTTTGGAGAATGGATTGCTTCTAAAGACACCATAAAATTTAGTATCTCAAAACCATATCAGCAAACTTATTGGTTTCAAGCACTACTATATATGGTCATTACTGCAATTGCAATTTTAATATATACTATTTATACACGAAATAAAAGAAAAGACAAAGAACTTAATGCAAGTATGCAGCAACTATTTAGTTCTCAATTAAATCCGCATTTTGTCTTTAATTCGTTGAGTTCCGTACAAAACTTTATTCTAAAAAATGAACGTATGGAATCTAATGAATATCTAGGAAAGTTTGCATTTTTAATAAGACGTATTTTTGAGAACTCCAATGTAATTTTTATTACTCTTAAAGACGAATTAGAAACCTTGAATACATATATTGAGCTTGAGCAGTTGCGTTTTACTCAAAAATTTGATTATAAATTAAATCTAGATTCTCTAATCGATTTAAAAACAACGCTTTTTCCAAGTAACTTACTACAACCTATAGTAGAAAATGCAATAAGACATGGCTTGCTAAACAAAGAAGAAAAAGGTACTTTGTCTATGTCTATTAAAAAAATATCCGATACTCTTTTAATTAAGATATCCGATAATGGAGTTGGGCGTTCTAAAACAAAAAACACCAAGAAAACGTCAAAAGGACTAAGCCTAACCCAAAAGCGTTTACAGGTTTTATCTAAAATGAAAGGTAAAAAAGCAACCATAGAAATAGAAGATTTAGTTTCTAATAATAAGCCAACGGGTACAACCGTTACTATAATAGTACCACATTTAACAAAAGAATAACCTTAAAAAACAACCTCTAAAATGAACGCTATTATTGTAGATGATGAAAAGCATGCCATTGAAAATTTGTCCATCCTTTTAACCGAAAACTTTCCGCAAATAAAAATTGTTGGTACTGCTACAAAAATTTTAGAAGCTATTGCGCTGATTCATAAATCAAAACCAGCTATTGCTTTTCTTGATATTTCTATGACAGAAGGCACAAATTTTGATTTGTTAAATGCCATAGAAATTATAAATTTTCATGTAGTTTTTGTTACAGCCTATGATGAATATGCCATTGAAGCCATTAAACACAATGCCTTTGATTATCTTTTAAAACCATTACAGCTTAAAGAATTAAAAAGATGTATTGACCAACTAGAAAAAGAGCATATAAAAACAAAAGAAGTTGATTCAGACAAGTTAAAAAGAATCTGTATTAACACCTTAGAAAGTACTGAGTTTATAAAAATTAAGAACATCATCTATTGCAAATCAGACAACTCTTATACTACTATATATTTAAAAAATGGAAGATCCATACTAAGCTCAAAGTCAATTAAAAATATTGAGAATACGCTTCCAACAGCAGTATTTAAAAGAGCTCATAATTCTTTTTTGATTAATAAAGATTATGCAATAAAATACCTTAAAAAAGACGAAAGCATTGAATTGTCTAACGGAGTTCATATTCCGCTTTCACGCTCTAGAAAAGAGCAAGTTATTACTTGGTTAGGGTTTTAGCAGTATCTCTTACCAGTAAATTTCCAAATTCAAACTCAAACATACCAAACTCAAAAGCGTTAAATCATCTTGTGAATTTAGCTATTCTTTCAATCTGTAAAGTTTTTAAAATTGTACCACAAAACAAGTGGAAACCGAAAAACTTTAAATAGAGTAGGTACAATTTAAATTTATTTATTATGAGAAAATTAGTTATTCCAATGTTAGTCTTTATGCTTACAATAATTGTTAGTTGCGATACGGATACATTAGAAAATGACATCAATGAATCAGAAAGTATTAGTTTTAAAAAAGATCTAGGTATTACTTTTAGAGTTAAAGACGGATATAATGAGCGAGGAGTTATGGGTCCTGGTGCTTTTAACGAAAATAATCCAGTTACCTTTAACACTTGTCATCAACCAAATGGAATTTGTTATATTGCTCCAAGTTTTGGAGGTCTTGAAGGCGATCCTAACTTCTTGGTAGAAATGATAGATAAAGAATTTGCAAGAATATCTTTTCTAAACAAACGTGAAAGAGTTACTTTAGAGATGTTAGAAGGTATAGAGGAAATTAAAGATTTTGACTTAAAAGAAATAGCTAAATTTATAGATACACATTTCAACATTTCAAAAACAGTATTATTTGGAAAAGATTTAAATAATGCTTTAGTTAAAAAATACAAACTTGATAAAAATAGTTTAATTTATCTACATTCAGGGGAACATCAAATAAAAATTTCTAAAGAACATCCTTATGGTTATTTTGATGTGCGAATTTCCATCAAATAACAATTTTAATAGAATCTCATTGTCTAGCTATATTTTTATTAGACTTTAAAAGAAAGTTTGTAAAAGTGTTACAAACGTTAAAAAAACCTATTAATTCTAATAGGTTTTTTGTTGGTTTTTTCATTTTTAAAAAATATGCAGTTAATAATATGCTTTTAGAAAAAATTTAAACCATTGTTAGAAAAAATCTATGGTTCTGCCGTTTTTGACATAGATTGCTCCTGAAGTAAATATTGATAAAGGAATATCATTTGGTAGGTTTGCTAGACCATACAGTCCGTGAAAGTTCCTATAGAATTTCTGCCACTTTCTACCTCTAAAAAAGAGTAAATTACTACTTGGTTTTAGCTGTATCTCTTACCAGTAAATTTCCAAATTCAAACTTAAATCTACCAAACTCAAAAGCGTTAAATCATCTTATGAGTTTACCTATTATCTCAATCTTTAAAGTTTTTAAAATTGCACCACAATACAAGTGGAAACCGAAAAACTTTAAACAGAGTAGGTACAATTTAAATTTATTTATGATGAAAAAAATTATTTCAAGTGTTATTTTAATGTTACTTATAACAATTGCACAAGGTCAAACAATTATTGATTCAAATCCATTGGATAGTATCAAATTACCCAATAAAAAAATAGAGACAGCACCAATTTCAATAGCTGACCCAGATCCATTGGATGCTGTAAAATTACCCGATGATACAATGAGAATGGGACCAAGTCAAATTACGTATTCAAACCCGTGGCATATTGTACCGTCACCATATGGAAATATATATCTTGGGGCTTTTGGCAATTTGGCATACTTTTATACTGATAGGTCAAGATTTCTCTTTAATAGAGATGTATATGCTACAAATGCTTTTTCTTCTTCTAATAATGATCTTATTCTCAAAACAAAAGGAACTGAACGTTTAAGAATTAATGATGATAATGGTAATGTAGGAATAGGGACAACTAATCCATTGGAAAAGCTCCATATCAATGGTTCAATTCGAGGGAATGCATCTGGAGGTGCACTACGTGTCAAGACACAACACGGTTCTCTTGATCTTGGAGCACGAAATTCTGGTTGGGCACATATCTATACAGACAGACCAAGAGTAATTTTTAATAAAGATGTATATACTATTACAAATGCTTTTTCCTCTTACAATAATGATTTGATTTTAAAAACTAAAGGAACAGAAAGATTAAGAATTAATGATAATAATGGTTTTGTGGGAGTGGGAACTTCAAATCCTACGGCAAATCTACATGTAAAAGGGAATAGTAACCCTCATATTATACTATCTGATAATACTAAAAAACTAGAATTAGGCCTTTCATCTTGTTACTCTTGTTATAATTCATTTTCTAAACCTGGAGATGGAGTAATAAGAATGTTAGGAGGTGGAGATTTAATTTTTTCAATTCCTGGAACTAATCTAAATAGAAAAATTGCCTTTCATTCATCAGGAGATAAAATTTTAACAATTCAGGAAGTAGGATCTTCAGGAAAAGTAGGTGTAGGAACAGTAAATTTCCCAACTTCTATTGGAGGTGCAAATATTAGTGCTTATAAACTATTTGTAAAAGGAGGACTTTTAACCGAAGAAGTAAGAGTACGAACGGGTTGGGCAGATTATGTTTTTGCAGATGACTACAATTTAAAACCATTATCTGAAGTTGAAGCTTTTATCAAAGAGAATAAGCATTTACCAAATGTACCTTCTGCAAACACCGTAGAAACTCAAGGGATAGAATTAGGAAATATCTCTAAAATTCAACAAGAAAAAATTGAAGAGTTGACGTTATATATTATAAGGCAAGAAAAAAGAATTAAAGCTCTAGAAACAAAAATTAATAAGTTATAATTTAATTCTTTCAATTATGAAATATATAATATTAAGTATTGTATTGTTGTTAGCATATAATGTTAATTCCCAAAATAAGGTTTTGTTTGAATATATGTCACAAAAGGATAAATCAATTTCTACCGAAGACTTACGGTTTTTAAATTATCATTATAAACAATCAAATGTTAAGCAGGTAGATTTTATTAAGATAAATTTTGAAACAATTAAAAATGAAATTATAACCATAAGATTAAAAGACAAGAGTTATAAAGTAAATAAAATTGATTTAGATAAAAGATCAAAAAATAGTTTTACTTGGTTTGGAGTATTTACAGATTATTTAGCGAATGGGATTTTTTTGACAGTTAATGGTAACTCAGTAGCTTCAAAATTTTCTATAGAAGGAAGAGTTTTTAGTTTATATCCATTAAAAACAGGTAATCATATATTAGTTGAATATTCAGACACATCATTTATTTGCGGAAATGAATTTGATAAAGTTCAAAAACCAAATAATAAAAAATTAAATTTTAAACATAAAAATGATGATAGTTGTACATTAAGAGTTTTAATGGCCTATACAACCCAAGCAGAAATTGACATTCATAATCTTGGACTTACCTTAAATACTTTTAGCCAAATGGCTATTGACGAAACTAATTTAGCTTATGACATGAGTCAGATTAATATTGATATAGAGTTAGCTATATCTATGAGAGTGAATTATGCAGAAGTTTGCTGCAACGACTTAATGGGTACTGATTTAAATAGATTAAAAAATGGTACGAATGGTCTAGGTGTAATACATGATATGAGAAATTATTATGAAACTGATATTCAAATATTAATTGAAACTGATCATCCTAATTTAGGTGGAAGAGCTTTTCATGTGTTGACAGATAATAATCCTGCAAACCCTGCAAATGGATTTTGTATTGTTGATGTTCCAGGAGTTACATCTGGCAGATTCAGTTTTGCACATGAAATTGGTCATTTACAAGGTGCAAGGCATGAAAATCATAATGATAACCCTAATTTTGCAAGAGGTTTTTTGTCAAATAATACCTCCACAGCTTGGAGAACTTTAATGACAAGACAATCTGCTAGTGGAGTTTGCCCAAATGCAAATGCTTGCAGAATAGGCGTTTTTTCGAATCCTAATATTAATGGACCTGGAAATGTACCAGCAGGTAATGGAACAAGAAATAACTCAAGAATGATTAACCAAACTGCTCCACAAATTTTAAATTACAGAATTGTTTCAGAAAACCTAATTTTGACGAATGAAGAAGTAAAACCCGAAATTGAATCCAATCATTTAGCGAATCATAGAATAGATAGTAACAATTCTATTATTACATATTTTCCTGAAAGTACAGGAACTATTAGGGCAGGTGAAATGATTACATTTAAACATGGGGTTACTATTTCAAATGGTTCTAGATTTGTAGCGTACATAGATAATAATCCTTGTGAAGAAATTCCTATACAAAAGGTTACTGCCCAAACCAATTCAATGGAAGCATCAAATTTAATAGATAAACAAGATAATAATTTAATTATTTATCCTAATCCAGTAAAAGATGTTTTAAAACTTCAATTACAAAATAATATCGTATTTAAAACAATTGAAATTTATAATAGTAACTTTACAAATATTTATTCAAATGAAATAAGTAAGAAAAAATTAAGTGTTTATGAAATAGACATATCAAATTTTAAATCTGGTATTTATTTAGTTAAAATTATTACTAGCGAAGGTAAAACATACACCAAGAAAATTTTAAAAAAATAAGTAATAGATATAACACCCTTTCAAAAGATTTTGGAAGGGTGTATCATTTTTCTTTGGTCAAAAGATTAAAACCATTGTTAGAAAAAGTCTATGGTTCTGCCGTTTTTGGCATTGAAGTAAATATTGATAAAAGAATATCATTTGGTAGGTTTGCTAGACCATACAGT
>JBMYWO010000028.1:0-18805 GCA_049607505.1 Polaribacter sp. | reverse complement strand
TCACACGGGCTTTAGAAAAAGATGCCGAAAATATCTGGATGCTAAAACATTTGGTTGCCATTTATAAAAAAGACAAAAATTTTGCTGAAGCGATAAAAATTCAGCAAAAAGTAATACAGCAAAATCCAAAAGAAAAACAACATTTAGTTCGATTGCATCTTCAAAATAGAGATTATAAAAGTGCTATGGATTTAATGAATTTGTTAGAAAAAGAAACAGGATTATCCAAAAATTTAAAACAATTAAAGCAATCGTTAGAAAAACGAAAAGAAAGGCTATTTGTTGATAATAAAAAAGATGATATTACTAGCCTAATCCATCAATTTAAAAGCGATAAATCCTATACTATCTTAAAACAGATTTTAAAGAAATCTCAAAATAATTCAGCACAATTATTGACATATAGTTCAGAAGGAATTGCGCTTTTTCCTGCACAACCGTATGTATATTTAATGAACGGAAAAGCATTAAATTATCAGAAAAGTTATAAAAAAGCGTTAAGCATATTAGAAAATGGTATTGATTTTGTCATTGAAGATGCTATCGAAGCCGATTTTTATAAGGAAATGGCAAATGCTTATAAAGGCTTAGGGAACTTAAAAGAGGAAAAAAAATACAGAGAGAAATATAAAAAGCTAAAAAGTTAAGAATGAGATTTTTAAAATACATATTCCTTCTTATTCTTGTTTTAACTTCTTGTAAAACAAAAAAAGTGATGATGGACAAAGATGCAATTACCAAAGAAATATCGGCAAGAAAAGTAGCAAAAAAACATATTGCAGCAAATTTTGATAGAGAAACGATTGACGCTAAATTGAAAGTTAATTTTAACAATGGCAAAAGGAAAGAGAATTTTTCTGTACGAATGAAAATTAAAAAAGATGAAGTAATTTGGTTAAAGGGTAGTAAATTTATTAGCGTTTTTAAAATAAAAATTACACCAACATCGGTACGTTATTATTCACCTTTGCTTAAAAATTATTTTGAAGGCGATTTTTCGATGCTTAAAAAATTATTGGGAACAGAAATCAATTTTAGTCAGTTGCAGAATTTATTGTTAGGGCAATCTTTATTTGATGTAAAAAAGGAAAAACAACAAGTAGAAGTAGTGAATAACAGGTATATTTTATCACCAGAAAATCAAGCGGATTTGTTTGATATTTTCTTTTCTATAAACCCTTCACATTTTAAATTAGACCAACAATCTGTTGTAAATAAAGCTAAAAATCAACGTTTAGACGTTCTATATCCTTCTTATAGGTTGGTTGACAATATTGTTTTTCCATCAAAAATAGAAATAAAAGCAAAACAAAATACTTCTTTTACGAATATAGATTTTACACTAAAATCGGTTGTTTTTGATACGGAACTAGAAATGCCTTTTTCGATTCCAAATGGCTACAAACTCTTAAAATTTTAAATGACAAAAGTGAAGTTGTATAGCCTTTTTTTTGTATTTTTTTTTATCGGGTTTTCCGCTTTTAGTCAATCTAGAAAGCAGTTAGAAATTAAGCAAAAAGAATTAAAATTAGAAATTAAGAAAGTAAATTATTTACTTTTTTACGCTAAAAAAGACGAAAAAAATGCGTTAGAAAATTTAAAAGACATCAATCAAAAAATAAATGTAAGAACACGATTGATAGAAACCATCAACTTGCAAGCAAAACTTTTATCAAAAGAGATAAAGACCAACCAGAGAAAACTCAGAACTCTCAATAAAAAATTGGCTGACCTAAAAGCGGATTATGCAGATATGATTTTTAAATCATACAAAAGCAAATCGCAACAAAGCAAAGCGATGTTTTTATTGTCTTCGCAAAATTTTTATCAAGCCTATAAACGTTTGGAGTACATCAAACAATATACTTCTTATAGAAAAAAACAGGGTAAAAAAATAGTACTACAAAAAGAAATTGTAAAAAAGCTAAACGATTCGTTAGTGCTTAAAAAACGAGAAAAAGACAAATTAATTCTTGTTGAGAAAGAGGAAAATAAAAAAATTCAAGCTGATAAAAAGAAACAAGAGAGGTTGATTTCTACGATTAAGAAAAAAGAAAAAAAATATAAAAGACAACTAAAAAAGAAATTAAGAGCAGAAAAGAAAATTGCCGAAAGGATTGATAAAATTATTAGAAAAGCAATTACCACATCTAATAAAAAAGTAAGAACAACATCAGTATCAAAATCAAAAAAGAAAAACGAATTTATTTTAAGCCCAGAGGCAAAAGCATTGGCGGCAAAATTTGAATTGAACAAGGGTAAATTGCCTTGGCCCGTTACAGAAGGTTTGATTGTTAGAAAGTTTGGCGTACAAGCACATCCTACTATTGGCGGAATTACTATAAATAGTACAGGTTTGCATATTGTAACTAAAAAAGGAATGAATGCAGCCTGTATTTTTAACGGAAAGGTTTTAGCCATTCAATCCACTTCCGAAGGAAGAAAAAATGTGTTGGTGCAACACGGAAATTATATAACGGCTTATAATAACCTAGAAAAAACCTTTGTAAAAGTTGGAAATAACGTGGTAACAGGACAAAAAATTGGACAGATTTTTACAGATAAAGTTACTGGAAAAACAACCTTAATTTTTGTGCTTTTTAAAAATACAAAACGCTTAAATCCTTCTTCTTGGATTTTGAAGGGATGATTATTTTTGGGTTTAGTTCTCGATTTTAATAATGCAAAAAATATTTGTCTTATATTATTGATTAGCTAGCATTTTCTTTGCAATCAATTTATTCTTAAGAAAAAATCAACTAAAACCTCTGTGTCTCTTTAATAAAATATTGTATTTTTAATCTTTATTTTAGGTGTCTCTTTTAGGGTTTTATTTTTTAGATTATCTCCTTAAAGACAACACTTTATACTCTTTTTTAAATTAAACAAAATGATTAAAGTAGCAATAAACGGTTTTGGTAGAATTGGTCGATTGGCTTTTCGTTCTGCAATTCAGAGAGAAAATATGCACGTTGTTGCCATTAATGATTTATTAGATGTAGATTATCTTGCTTATTTATTAAAATATGATTCTGTGCATGGTCGTTTTAATGGAACCATAGACGTCAAAAACGGGAATTTGATTGTAAACGGACATACCATTCGTGTAACAGCAGAAAGAAATCCAGAAAATCTAAAATGGAATGAGATTGATGTGGATTATGTGATTGAATCTACGGGCTTTTTTACGCTCAAAGAAAAAGCTGAACTGCACTTAAAAGGCGGAGCAAAAAAAGTAATTATTTCTGCACCTTCAAAAGACGCAAAAATGTATGTGATGGGTGTCAACAATCACGAATTAACAAAAGAAGAAACCATTATTTCTAATGCCTCTTGTACTACAAACTGTTTGGCTCCAATAGTGAAAGTTATTAACGACAAATTTGGTTTAACTGAAGGATTAATGACAACTATTCATGCAGCTACATCTACACAAAACACCGTAGATGGACCAAATAAAAAATGGCGTAGAGGACGTTCTGTGGTGAATAATATTATTCCAACTTCTACAGGTGCAGCAAAAGCGGTAACTAAAGTACTTCCAGAAATAGAAGGAAAATTAACAGGAATGGCAGTACGAGTTCCTGTGGCAGATGTTTCTTTGGTAGATTTAACATTTAAAACTAGAAAAGAAACTTCACTCAAAGAGATTTTAGCAACGTTTAAATCTGCTTCAGAAAATGAATTTAAAGGAATTATTGGATATACTGAAGATGAGGTAGTTTCTCAAGATTTTGTATCAGAAACAAGAACATCCATTATAGATGCGGATGCAAGTTTAGCGCTAAATAAAAACTTTTTTAAAATTATTTCTTGGTACGATAATGAGTTTGGGTATGCTACTAAAATTGTAGATTTACTGGAATATTCTGCATCTTTATAAAAAGAAAATCAAATTATTTTTAAAACTGAAATAAGGAACAGATAGAATTTGAATTGCATTTGGCAATGAATTTGTAAGTGATTAAATCTGCGTTGGCATTCATTATCCACACCACGGAAAACCGAAATTAATTTCTATAGCTAGCGTTAGAAAAAAATAATATTGATGGAGGAAAATAAAGTAAATAGATTGTGGAGTTATATAGAACTCACTAATAACTGGATAAAATCCGATACTTCTTCGCTTGATGATATTTCCCCTTCTTGGTATGAAAGACGAGAAGTTCTTGAAAGAAATTCGAAAGAATATCAAGAATTTATAACTGAATTAAAAAGGGAACACGCAATTGAAACAGGAATTGTAGAGAGAATGTATGACCTCGAAAAAGGTATAACAGAAACATTTATCAAAAAAGGTTTCTACGAATCATATATTAGTCACTCAGATACAAATGTCCCTGTTCCAAAACTGCTTGCTCATCTTTCTGACCATTTGGATGCCGTTGATTTTGTTTTCGACGTAGTTAAAGAAAATAGAGAATTAACTGTTGGATTCATAAAAGAATTACATGCGTTAGTAACTCGAAATCAAGATTATGCAGAAGGACGTGACCAATTTGGGAATAAAACTAAAATCCATTTATTAAAAGGTAAATTTAAAGAACATGTAAATAATCCAACAAGAGAGGATGGTGTTAGAATAGAATATTGTCCTCCAGAACATGTTGAAGCTGAAATGGACAATTTAGTTTCTATCTACAATAAAGCTGAATTAAATAAAGTACACCCATTGATATGTGCAACTTGGTTTCATCATGCGTTTACAATTATTCATCCATTTCAAGATGGAAATGGTAGAGTAGCAAGATTGTTAGCAAGTTTAATTCTAATTAAACATGGTTTATTTCCATTTACTGTATTAAGAGAAGAAGCAAAGGCAAAATACATTAGTGCTTTAGAATTAGCAGATTTAGAGAATCCTCAAGTGCTAGTTGATTATTTCGCCGAAGTTCAAAAAAGACATATAGAAAAGGCACTGAATTTAAAAGAAGTCTCTAGTGCTTCGTTTGATGAAATTGCTCACATTTTCAGTGGAAAGGTTGAAAAGTGGCAAAAAACAGAACAAGATGAAAGAGATAATCTTCTTAATATTTCAAGAACGACAGTATTTGATTTCTGCCTTAAATATCTAACAGAAACGAAGTCAAAACTTGAGCAAAAAATGAATGGAAGTTCACATATAGTTATAGAATCTTCTTCACCGCAAGAAATTGAGAAGCAACATTTCTATCAAGGTCAAATAATCAAATATGCAAAAAAACATGATTACTATTTTAATAGGTCATTACCAAAAGGTTGGATAACATTTAGAATAGATTTATCAGATACCAAAAGATACCAATTAGGAGTTACTGTTCACCATTATGGTTATGATGATAAAACATTAGCTCTCGGGGCATTTTTAGAATTTTTTCAATCTGATGACTTAAATGAGAGAATAGATTCAACACTTCCATTAGATATTAAACCACATGTTATTTCGATATCAAAAGATATTGATTCAAAAGAAAAAAATATCAGAACGTTTCTAGAAAATGCCGTTACTTTAACTTTAGCACAAATTGCAAGTGAACTTTAAAATAACGAAATGCCAACAAAGATGTGTATAATTCATTGCTAGCAATCACCTATTTACGGAAAGTCCTCACGGATTTTCTATTCAGTTTTTATTTCCTAAATTTATCGCTTAAACCACCAAACTAATCTTACACAAAACCGTTGCGGTAAAATTAAGTACTTTAATGATTTAGCATTTCATCATCATAACTGCTTGCAATGGTTACAAATAAATATGACAATTTTAGACAAAATAATCGCATTTAAAAAAAAGGAAATCGGGAAGATAAAAGCAGAAGTTCCTATAAAAAAATTGGTAGAAAGTCCAAATTTTAAAAGACAAGCTATTTCATTAAAAAAAGCCTTGTTAGAAGTGGGTTCTACAGGAATTATTGCCGAGTATAAACGTCAATCACCTTCCAAGGGAATTATTAATGACAAGGCAACTATTGAAGAGGTTACAAATGGGTATTTAGATGCCAATGTATCTGCACAATCTATTTTAACAGATACTTCTTTTTTTGGAGGAACGATGGCAGACTTAATGGAAGCAAGAATTATCAATCAGCAAAAACCCATTTTAAGAAAAGATTTTATTGTTGACGGATTTCAAATTGTAGAAGCCAAAGCCATTGGTGCAGATGTTATTTTATTGATTGCTTCCTGTTTAACATCTCAAGAAATTAAAAACTACGGAAACCTAGCAACAGATTTAGGTTTAGAGGTTTTGTATGAAGTGCATACGCAAGAAGATTTGAATAAAATTAATGATTTAGACAATAAAATTATTGGAATTAATAATCGAAATTTAAAGACTTTTGAAGTAGATTTAGAGCATTCTATTAAATTAGCAAATCAAATTCCAAATTCATGTATTAAGGTTTCTGAAAGCGGAATTTCTGACCCAAGAATTATAACAGGACTAAAAGAATATGGTTTTCAAGGATTTTTAATTGGAGAGAATTTTATGAAAGAAGAAAACCCAGGAGAGGCGTGTCAGGAGTTTATAAGAAGCCTCCCCTAACCCCTCCAAAGGAGGGGAATTCTCACGGTTATGAATAAAAAACAAAAAAATATAGTCAACAATTCCAGTGTTCCCCCCTTCAGGGAAACAGGGGATTCTCCAGTTTTACCCCCTTCGGGGGAAAGGGGGATTAAGATCTGCGGAATGAAATACCTAGATAATATTAGGTTAGTTGCTGCATTACAACCCGATTATTTGGGTTTTATTTTTTATGAGAAGTCAAAAAGGAATTTTGAAGGTGTTATTCCTAAACTTCCGAAATCAATTAAGAAAACAGGCGTTTTTGTGGATGAACATTTAGAGATTGTAGTTTCTTTGGTTGAGGAATATCAATTAGATGCTGTTCAATTACATGGAGACGAATCTGTGGAATATATCGTAAAACTCAAAGAATATTTACGTCAAGTTCAGATTATAAAAGTTTTTGGAATTAAAGATGAATTTAATTTTGATATTCTAAAACCCTATTTAGATGTGGTAGATTATTTTTTATTCGACACAAAAGGAAAAGAAAGAGGAGGAAACGGAGTACAATTTGATTGGTCTGTTTTAAAAAAATATCCATACAAAAAACCGTATTTTTTAAGTGGCGGAATTGGATTGGAAGATGTTGATAGTGTTCTGTCATTTCTGCGTAAGCGGGAATCCAAATATTGTTATGCAATTGATGTCAATAGTAAATTTGAAAGTGAAGCAGGCTTAAAGAAAATAAAAGAATTAAAGAAGTTTAAAAAAGACCTCACAGGTTTTAAAAACCTGTGAGGTCTCGAAAAATAAAAATATGAAATCAAAATTTCATCCAGATAAAAATGGTTATTACGGACAGTTTGGAGGTGCGTTTATTCCAGAATTGTTGTACCCAAATGTAAAAGAATTAGAAGATAATTATTTAAAAATTATTGAGTCATCAGCATTTCAAAAGGAATATAAATATTTATTAAAAGATTATGTTGGTCGTCCAAGTCCATTGTATTTAGCAAAACGATTATCAGAAAAATATGGTGCAACTATTTATTTGAAACGTGAAGACTTAAATCATACAGGTGCGCATAAAGTAAACAATACCATTGGTCAAATTTTGATTGCTAAAAAATTAGGAAAAACAAAAATTATTGCAGAAACAGGAGCTGGTCAACACGGTGTTGCCACTGCAACTGTCTGTGCCTTAATGGATTTGGAATGTGTGGTTTTTATGGGAGAAAAAGATATTGAGCGTCAAGCCCCAAATGTTGCTCGTATGAAAATGTTAGGAACAAAAGTAGTTCCTGCAACCAGTGGAAGTAAAACCTTAAAAGATGCTACTAATGAAGCCATTCGCTATTGGATTCAACATCCAGAAACCTATTATTTAATTGGTTCTGTGGTGGGACCACACCCATATCCAGATATGGTGGCACGTTTACAGGCTATAATTTCGGAAGAAATAAAATGGCAGTTAAAAGAAAAAACGGGAAAAGAAAATCCAGATACAATTATTGCTTGTGTTGGTGGAGGATCTAATGCCGCTGGCACTTATTATCATTATTTAGAAAATGAAAAAGTTGAATTAATTGCGGTAGAAGCTGCTGGTTTGGGCGTGAATTCTGGTGAAAGTGCTGCCACTTCTCAATTGGGCGATGTAGGTGTTATACACGGCAGCAAAACCATTTTAATGCAAGATGAATATGGGCAAATTGTAGAACCTTACTCTATTTCGGCAGGTTTAGATTACCCTGGAGTGGGTCCTTTGCACGCCTTTTTGTACGAAACAAAACGTGCCAAATTTATGAATGCAACTGATAAAGAAGCATTGGATGCTGCTTATGAATTGACAAAAATTGAAGGGATAATTCCTGCTTTGGAGAGTGCTCATGCCTTGGCTGTTTTGCCAAAAATAACCTTTAAAAAAGATCAAGTTGTCGTGATAAATTTATCGGGTAGGGGCGACAAAGATTTAGAGACATTTATTAAACATTTAGATGAGTAATTAGATTGAGACCTTTCAGGTTTTTAAAACCTGAAGGGTCTTTATAATAGAATATTATGAATTCAATCCAAAAAGTATTTCAAAAAAAAGATAAAAATATATTGTCTATTTTTTTTACAGCGGGTTTCCCAAAATTAAATGATACCGTAAAAATTATTCAAGAATTAAGTAAGAGTAATATTGATTTTATTGAAGTGGGTTTGCCATATTCAGACCCGTTGGCTGATGGCCCTACCATACAAGAGAGTAGTCAAATTGCTTTGAAAAACGGAATGAATTTAGATATTGTTTTTGAACAATTAAAAGCGATAAAAAAAACAAACTCTACTCCTTTGGTTTTAATGGGATACTTAAATCAGGTATTAAAATATGGCGAAGATACATTTTGTAAAGCCTGTGTAGCTTGTGGAATAGACACTATAATTCTACCCGATTTGCCCATGATAGAGTTTGAGAATCATTATCAGCAATTGTTCGAAAAATATGGAATTACCAATGTATTTTTAATCACACCTCATACATCTGAAGAGCGAATTAGAAAGATAGACTCGTTAACCAAAGCATTTATTTATGTGGTTGCTTCTGCCTCCATTACAGGCGCAAAGGGAGAAATATCCAATCAGCAAATAGCTTATTTTGAACGAATTAAAGCTATGAAGTTAAAAAGTAAATTGATTATTGGTTTTGGTATTTCTGATAAACAAACATTTACTACTGCTTGTAAATACGGAAATGGTGCAATTATTGGCTCTGCTTTTATTAAATTTTTAGACAATAATGGAACAAAAAAAATTGATGAATTTATAGCATCAATTTTAATGTGATTAAAATAATTTTCTTTTTTCGACTTAGTTTTTTGGATACTAAATGTATAAAGATTTCTTGATAATATTTGAAGATTTCAATAAATTATCTTTCCTTTGATGTGTATGCTCAACTTGATTGGGTAGAAGAAAGCCAACCATTAAAATAAAACAAATGAACACTTTTTTAAAAATATTATTGACGGCATTAGTAGTTATTTTATTAGCCAATATTTTACCTGGAGTTGCAGTAACAAATTATTTAACAGCCATTCTTGTGGCATTAGTAATTGCATTATTAAATATGTTTGTACGCCCACTTTTAGTCTTTTTTACTTTGCCAGCAACTATTGTTACTTTGGGTTTATTTCTATTTGTTATCAATGCAATTATTATTTTGTTAGCAGATAAATTAGTAAATGGTTTTGCAGTATCAGGATTTTTTAACGCACTCTTTTTTAGTGTCTTACTTTCTATATTTAGATCGTTTTTATTTTCATTTCTAAAAGAAAAAAAATCATCCTCATAGATTTAAAAAGAGTAAACTTTTACTAAGTGTATGGCAAAAAATAGTATTATTGATTGAAAATTTTGTAAGTATTTCGTTTTCAAGATCTTTCAGGTTTTTAAAACCTGAAAGATCTCACAAACATTTGTTTTAAAATATTGATTTTAAAAACCTTAATCTTGGTCTTCTATTGCTTTTTTTATTTTGTTTTCAAGTTCTTCTGCTAATTCTGGATTGTCCTTAATCAACCCTTTTACGGCATCTCTTCCTTGACCTAGTTTTGTTTCGCCATAGCTAAACCACGAGCCACTTTTCTTTATAATTCCTAACTCTACGCCAATATCTAACACCTCGCCAACTTTAGAAATTCCTTCTCCATACATAATGTCAAATTCTGCCATTTGAAAAGGAGGTGCTACTTTGTTTTTTACTACTTTTACTTTCGTACTATTTCCTATAACCCTATCTCCGTCTTTAATTTGAGTTCTTCTTCTAATATCTAAACGAACAGAGGCATAAAATTTTAATGCGTTTCCTCCCGTTGTGGTTTCTGGATTTCCAAACACTATACCAATTTTTTCTCTTAATTGATTGATAAATATCACGGTACAGTTTGTTTTAGAAATAGTACCTGTCAATTTTCGTAGTGCTTGAGACATCAAACGGGCATGTAAACCCATTTTGGAATCGCCCATTTCTCCTTCTATTTCAGATTTTGGGGTAAGTGCCGCAACGGAATCAATAACAATAATATCAATAGCGCCAGAACGAATTAAATTGTCCGCAATTTCTAAAGCTTGTTCCCCATGATCTGGTTGAGAAATAATTAAATTATCTATATCTATTCCTAAATTTTCTGCATAAAAACGATCAAAAGCATGTTCTGCATCTATAAAAGCGGCAATTCCACCAGCTTTTTGAGCTTCTGCTATTGCGTGCAATGTTAAGGTAGTTTTACCTGAAGATTCTGGTCCGTAAATTTCTATCACCCTTCCTCTTGGATAACCGCCAACACCTAATGCTAAATCCAACCCTAAAGAACCCGATGAAATTGCATCTACTTCTTCTGTAGCAACATCACCTAATTTCATTACAGCACCTTTTCCGTAGGTTTTATCTAGCTTGTCTAAAGTAAGTTGAAGTGCTTTTAATTTTGCTGTTTTTTCTTTATCTTTTGTCATAAATTGTATGTGTAATTATTTTTTTTGAGAGGATTGCAAGTTACAAAAAACTCTTTTTATAATCCCATAAAATAACTACATTTTCAGAGCAAAACGGATACTTTTATATGGAACCCTAAATTGATAATTCGTAGCTTTGTAGTCTAGTAAAAAAAATTAAATGAGATTACACAGAAACTTAACGTATGCTGTAATAGATAGCATTCGCGATATTTTTAACGAAGGAGTTTATGCTGATAAAGCCGTAGAAAAAGCGTTAAAAAGAGACAAACGTTGGGGAAGCAGAGATAGAAAATTTGTTGCAGAAACTATTTACGAGATAGTACGTTGGAACAGATTGTATGCAGAAATTGCCGAAGTAAAACCTCCTTTTGATAGAAATAATATTTGGCGATTGTTTTCAGTTTGGTGTGTTTTAAAAGGAATTCATTTACCCGATTGGAATCAAATAGGCAATGTACCTACTAGAAGAATAAAAGGTCGTTTTGACGAACTATCTAAAACAAGAAAATTTAGAGAATCTATTCCTGATTGGATGGACGAATTGTGTGTTGCTGAATTGGGTGAGGCTATTTGGACCAAAGAAATCGCTGCTTTAAACAAACAAGCTGATGTAATTTTAAGAACCAATACTTTAAACATTTCTAAAGAAATTCTTCAAAAGAAATTACATTCAGAAAATATTATTACAGAATTTGTACCCAATCATCCAGATGCTTTAAAATTAGTAGAAAGAGCCAATGTTTTTAAAACAGAAGCATTTCATAATGGCTATTTTGAAGTACAAGATGCTTCCTCTCAATTAGTTGCTGCCTATTTAGATGTAAAACCAGGTATGAAAGTTGTTGACACCTGTGCGGGTGCGGGCGGAAAAACCTTGCATTTATCGGCATTAATGAAAAATAAAGGGCAGATTATTGCTATGGATATTTACGAAAGTAAATTAAAAAAATTGAAAATTAGAGCTAGAAGAAATAAAGCACACAATATAGATATGCGTGTGATTGATTCTACAAAACCAATTAAAAAATTATACAATAAAGCTGATAGAGTTTTGATAGACGCTCCTTGTTCTGGTTTAGGCGTTCTACGTAGAAACCCTGATTCTAAATGGAAATTGCAACCAGCATTTATAGAAAATATTAAAAAAGTGCAACAAGAAATTTTACAAAGCTATTCAAAAATGGTAACATCTGGCGGAAAATTAGTCTATGCTACTTGCTCCGTTTTACCTTCTGAAAACCAAGGACAGGTTGAACGTTTTTTAGCCTCAGAATCGGGAAAAGAATTTATCTTTGTTTCTGATAAAAAAGTGTTATCGCATATTGCTGGTTTTGATGGATTTTATATGGCACTTTTAGAGAGAAAGTAATATAGTTAAGAAGAAAATATTTTGAGTATATTCTTTAAGCTCTTTTTTTAAAACTTGAATCCAATTAAAAAAAATATGAAAAAAGCAATTTTTCCAGGATCATTTGACCCAATTACTTTAGGGCATTTAGATGTTATCAATAGAGGTGTACGTTTGTTTGACGAACTTATTATTGCTATTGGCGTAAATTCTGATAAAAAATATATGTTTACACTAGAACAGCGTAAAAAATTTATTCAAGATTCTTTTTTAGAAAACCCAAAAATAAAAGTGGTAACCTACCAAGGATTGACTGTCGATTTTTGCAAAAAAAACAATGTTCAATTTATTCTTCGTGGATTAAGAAATCCTGCTGATTTTGAGTTTGAAAAAGCCATTGCACATACCAATAGAGATTTAGCACCCATAGAAACCGTATTCTTATTAACAGCAGCAAGTACATCCTATATTTCATCATCAATAGTAAGAGATGTGATTAGAAATAATGGTGATTATACAAAATTAGTTCCTAAAACGGTGAGAGTTAAAAAATTATAAGAAGTAATGAATATAGAAACTACAAAATGAAAGAAACTTTTGAACAAGACCAAATAGAATTGGTTTAGTGAAATTACTAAAGAAGAACAAAAAGAAATAGAGGTAGGATTAGCTCAAGCAGATGCAAGTAATTATATAGCCAATGAAACTGTTATGAAACGTTTTGATAAATGGCATTAAAAAAAATTGTACACAATTAAGGTAAAAATATTTGCACAAACAAAACTCCATTCCACCATATATAATTTTTCGTATGTTTGAAAGATGAAAAATTACCCTCTTCTTTTACTTATTTTTTTAATGATTTCTTGCAATAATTCATCCGAAAAAAACACAGATTTTACAACACTTTTTGAAACCTCTAAAGGAACAGAGACACCAGAATACAAAGATGTTATTTCCTATTATAAAGATTTAGCTGATGTGTATTCAGAAATTTCGTTGTTTGAAATGGGACAAACAGATGCAGGTTTTCCTTTACATCTTGTCGTTTTTAATACTGATGGAACTATGAACATCAAAGACATAGACACTTCATCAAAAAATAAAATACTTATCAATAACGGAATTCATCCTGGGGAATCAGACGGAGTAGATGCTTCTATGCTATTTTTAAGAGACATTGTTCAAAACGATTCTCTAAAAAAGAAATATAAAAATTCTATTATTTGTGTCATTCCTGTATATAATATTGGTGGCGCATTAAATAGAAATTCGCATACCAGAGCAAATCAGAATGGACCCGCAGCATACGGTTTTAGAGGAAATGCTAGAAATTACGATTTAAACAGAGATTTTATAAAACAAGACACAAAAAATGCAGCTGCTTTTGCCGAAATTTTTCACGTCGTAAATCCTGATGTTTTTATAGACAATCATGTAAGCAATGGCGCAGATTATCAATATACAATTACGCATTTGTTTACGCAACACAACAAATTAGGAGGGGAATTAGGCGAGTTTCTTGAAAATGATATGCGTCCGCAATTAGAAATTTCTTTAAAAGAAAAAGACATTGCTGTTACACCTTACGTAAACGTTTGGGGAAATACGCCAGAAGCAGGGTTTTCACAATTTTTCGATTCGCCAAGATATTCTACAGGCTATACAAGCTTGTTTCATACTTTAGGATTGATGGTGGAAACCCACATGCTAAAACCCTATAAAATACGAGTAGAACAAACCTACGAATTGCTTTTTTCTGCATTAGATTTTACTGAAAATCATTCAGAAAAAATTAAAAATTTACGAGAAAAAGCAACAGCAGAAATTCTATCAAAAAAAACATATCCTATACATTTTACAGTTGATAGAGAAAATCCGACAAAGATTGAGTTTAAGGGTTATGAAGGCAAAACCATAGAGAGTAAAATCACTTCTGGAAAACGCCTGTTTTATGACCGAACAAAACCATTTACAAAAACGATTAATTATTATAATAATTTTGCTGTAACTAAAGAAGTAAAAATCCCGAAAGCCTATATTTTACAACAGGGTTGGCACGATGTAATAGAACGATTAGAAAATAATAACATCCAATTTACTCGTTTTAAAAAAGATACAATTTTAGACGTTGAAGTAAACCACATAGACAACTACGATACTCGTAAAATGCCTTACGAAGGTCATTATCTACATTACAACACAACCGTAAAAAAATCGACAGAAAGCATCAAATTTAAAAAAGGTGATCTGTATATTTCTACCCATCAAAATGGTGTTCGATATCTATTAGAAACATTAGAAGCAGCAGCTACAGATTCATTTTTTAATTGGAATTTTTTCGATACTGTTTTACAGCAAAAAGAAGGCTATTCATCCTATGTTTTTGAAGACGTTGCAGAAAAATTATTATCCGAAAATCCTATTTTAAAAACGAAGTTTGAAAAAAAAATAAAAGATGATACCATATTTGCTAACAATCCAAATGCGCAATTAAATTTTATTTACAAAAATTCGCCTCATTATGAAAAGGCACATTTACGTTTGCCAATATTTAAACTCTTTTAATTAATGATGAAAATAATATCCTTTATTGTTTTTTCAGCTTTCATCTTTGGATGTCAAAACAAGCAAACAAAACAAATAGACATAAATAATGAAACGCCTTTTTATGTAGGTACTTATACAAACAAAGAAAGCAAGGGAATTTATAAATATTTACTTTCTTCAAAAGGAAAACTTAAAAAAATAGGGTTGGTTGCAAAAACAGAAAACCCTTCTTTTTTGGCAAAAACGAAAGATAATAAAATACTTTTGGCAGTCAATGAAATAAATAAGAACGAGACAGGAACAGTTACTGCTTTTGCTATTGAAAAAGATTCGCTCAAGTTTATACATAGTCAAAAATCAGGAGGAGCGCATCCGTGTTTTATTACGGTTAATAAAAAAGGAAATGTTCTAATTGCAAATTATACAGGTGGAACTATTGGTTTATTACAAGTAGATATCAATGGAAGATTATCTGAATTATTAGACGTTCAACAACACACAGGAAAAGGAACAACAGAAAGACAAGAAGCACCACACGCACATTCCACTTGGTTTCATCCCACAAAAAATGAAATTATTTCGGTAGATTTAGGAACAAACGAACTTTGGTTCTCTAAAATTGATACCTCTAAAAGCGAATTAGTTTTTACAAAACAAAAAACTTTAAAAATGTTAGATGGTGCAGGACCAAGGCATCTTGTATTTCACCCTAACAATCAATGGATATATGTATTAAATGAATTGAATAATACAGTTTCTTTGGTAAAAGCAGCTAAAAATAGTTACTATATAGACACCACAATTTCGACATTGCCAAACGATTTTTCTGGATATAGTAACAGTGCAGATATTCATATTTCTAAAGACGGAAAATTTTTATATGCTTCCAATCGTGGACACAATTCTATAGCTATTTTTAAGATAAATTCTGAAAACGGACAATTAAGTCTTATAACCTTTCAATCGGTTTTAGGCGAAAATCCACGTAATTTTTCACTATCACCTAAACAAGATTTTCTACTTGTTGCAAATCAAAATACAGATAATATAGTAGCTTTTAAACGTGATTCACTCTCAGGTAAATTACAAGTTGTACACCAAATTTCAGCACCAACACCCGTTTGTATTTTATTTTAAAATAACTTTTATATACGTAATGATAACACTTTCAATCAACGGAAAAACACACCCTATAGAAGTACAAGAAGATATGCCTCTTTTATGGGCAATTAGAGATATTGTAGGTTTAACAGGTACAAAATTTGGCTGTGGGGTTGCTCAATGCGGTGCCTGTTCAGTATTACTAGATGGTAATCTTTCAAAATCTTGCAGCATTCCCGTTTCGTATGCAAGCGGAAAAGAAATATTTACTATTGAAGGAAGTTCCAAAAATCTAGAGTTTCTTCGAGAGGCTTGGAATGACGGTAACGTACCACAATGTGGGTATTGTCAATCTGGGCAACTGATTGCTGCAACATCATTATTAGACAAAAATTCAACCCCTTCTGATGAAGATATAGACAACGCAATGAGTGGAAATATATGTAGATGCGGAACATATACACGAATAAGAAAGGCAATTCATAAAGCTGTTGAACTTAAAAACAAAACGGTATGAACGAAATACACTCCATAAATCGTAGAGATTTTGTAAAACTTTTTGGGTTGGCTTCTACTGGAATTGTTTTAGGTTGTAACGTATCATCAGACAAAAAAGAATTCATCCCGCAAACCGATAAAAATTCATTTAGACCCAACTTATTTATCCAATTGCAGAAAGATGGAAAAGTAACCTTATTAGCCTCTCGTTCTGAAATGGGGCAAGGAATTAGAACCTCATTAGCCTCTGCTATTGCTGATGAAATGGATGCAGATTGGAATTATATTACGGTACAACAAGCTACTGGCAATGCAAAATATGGCAACCAAAATACAGATGGTTCACGCAGTGTAAGAACTTTATTAGAACCCATGCGTAGAATGGGCGCAACTGCAAAAGCAATGCTTATTGCAACTGCTGCAAAAAAATGGAATGTTGCAGAAAGTGCTTGTAAAGCAGAAAATCATTTTATTATAAATACCAATACGAACGATAAAATTTTCTTTGGAGATTTGGTAGAAGATGCTTCAAAAATTTCCATTCCTGCAAAAGAAAGGATCAAACTAAAAAAGGTTGATGAATTTAGATATATTGGTAAAAAACTAAAGAGTGTTGATTTAAAAGATTTTATACACGGAACTGCGAAATATGGAATAGATGTTAGAATTCCGAATATGAAATTTGCTGCCATAGCTCGTTGTCCTGTAACTTTTGGAACTGTAAAAAGTTTTGATACCTCTGACGCTGAAAAAGTAAATGGAGTAGAAGATATTTTTGAATTGGATAGAATGATTCCACCTACTGGACAATTTTTTGGAGCTTTAGGAGGAGTGGCAGTAATAGCCAACAATACTTGGTCTGCTTTTCAAGGAAAATTAGCTTTAGATATTGAATGGAATAAAGGTGATAATGCCAATTTTAATACTGATACATTTAGAAAAACACTTACCCAAAGAGTTCATCAACAAGGAAAAGTAGTTCCTGGAAGTAGCGGAAATGTAGCATCAGCCTTTAAGAATAGCAAAAGTATTGTTGAAGCAACCTATCATGTTCCTTTTTTGGTGCATTCGCCTATGGAAGTTCCAAATGCAACTGCCTGGTTTCAAGGAGATACATGCGAAGTTTGGGCACCCGTTCAAGACCCACAAACAGCGAGAAATGAAATTGCGCATTTTTTTAATTTAGAGGTTAATAATGTTACAGTAAACGTTACTTTTTTAGGTGGAGGTTTTGGTAGAAAATCAAAATCAGATTTTGTCGTAGAAGCCGTTGCTTTATCAAAAAAAATCAATGCACCCGTTCAAGTTGTTTGGACACGTGAAGATGATATACAACATAGTTTTTATCACGCCACAAGCGTGCAATATCTAAAAGGTTCTTTAGATAAAAATGGCAGTATTACAGGTTGGTTACAGCGGGTTGCGCTGCCATCCATAACATCGAGCTTTAAACCGTTTTCTGACTATGCTTCGGGCTTTGAATTAGGAATGGGTTTTACTAATCATCCGTATAAAATAGAAAATTTTAGATTAGAAAATGTAAAAGCAGAATCGAATTTAAGAATTGGTTGGTTGCGTTCTGTGGTAAATATTCACAGTGGTTTTGGTAACAATTGTTTTATGGATGAATTGGCTGCGAAAGCAAATAAAGACCCGTTACAATTTCATTTAGATTTAATAGGAAAAGATAGAACTGTTAAAGGAAAATCACCACATCCATTTAACTCTAAACGTTTGAAAAATGTTTTAAAAGTTACTGCTAAAATGGCAAATTGGGGGCGGAAACTTCCTAAAGGTCATGGATTAGGAGTAGCAATACATTATAGTTTTTATAGTTATGTAGCAACCGTTGTTGAAGTTTCTGTAAAAAATAAAAAAGTAAAAGTTGAACATATTTGGTCTGCCATAGATTGTGGTTTGGTTTTAAACAAAGACAATGTAATCAATCAAATGGAAGGTGCAGCCATTTTTGGAATGTCTTATACCTTATTTGGAAAAATTACTGCAAAAAATGGTGTCATAGAGCAAAATAATTTTCATGATTATCCAATGACACGTATGAAAGACGCACCCAATATTGAAATTACTGTAATAGATAATATGGAAACCAAACCAACGGGCGTTGGAGAACCTGGCGTTCCGCCAATTGCCCCTGCTATTTGTAATGCTATTTTTAATGCGACAGGAAAAAGTGTTAGGTCTTTGCCTTTGAGTGATTTGGGGATGGTTTAATAATTTGTACTACTATTGCAGAAATTCCTAATAACTTTACAACTTTATAACTCACTCAATGAAAATATATACAAAAACTGGCGATACAGGAA
>JBMYWO010000027.1:0-19342 GCA_049607505.1 Polaribacter sp. | reverse complement strand
CGTATTGTTTTTCTTGCTCTAGATAATGCTACTCTCACTGCTGTTGGTTTCATATCCAACATTTTACAGATTTCATCAAAATCATATTGTTCAATATCTCGTAGTTGAATAATAATCTTTTGTTGCTCTGGCAAGTTTTCAATCAATTTGTGTACTTGGTGTACACTGTCTTGATGTTCCACTTTTTTATCCAAAGACGTTTCCTTCTCTTTATAATTACTGTGTACTAATGTTAAGTTACTTGCTTGTTTTGATTTTAATCGGTCATAACAATAATTTTTTGTCATGGTCATTGCAAATGCTTCAACATTCTTATAATCAGCTATTTTCTCTTTATTTCTCCACAATTTAAAATACAATTCTTGTGTAGCATCTTCTGCCTCTTCTCTAGAAACTAACAATCTTTTTGCTAATCTAAAAACCTTGTCTTTAAATGGTAAAACAACTTTTAAAAAGTCTGATTGGTTCATTTTCTTACTTAAAATTGTTTGTAAATTTCTGATGTATATACGTTTAAATTATCAGGTTTACAATATTACGACGAGGAAGTATTTATTTTGTTACAATTGAATTATAAAAATTTGATTCATTTGTTTTAATTATGTTCCATTATTCGTTAACTTTGTAAAATGGAAATAATGTACAAATATTTTAAATGACCAGAAAAAAGACAGACAATGGAAACTAAAAATATTAACACTTTTGCTAAACATCTTGATAAAAGATATGGTGAAACAGGTACAGAAAAACGATTTGATTTTGAAGTGAAAGCCAAATCTTTTGCAATTGGCGAATTAATTAAAGAGGAAAGAAAATCAGCACATTTAACACAAGAGCAATTAGCTAACAAAATTGGTGCAAAAAAAAGTTTTATTTCAAGAATTGAAAACGGACATAGCGACATTCAACTTTCAACGCTTTATAAACTTATTGAGTTTGGACTTGGACGAAAAATAAATCTTTCCATAGAATAAACACTTCCACTAACAAAGAAAAAAAGGGCTATTTAAAACGGAAAGTTCTAGGCAGATTTTCTATCTATGTACCGCAGTAAATTCAGTTTATATTTATTAAATTTATCCCTTTAACCAAAACGCAACAAAGCAGATACAAAAAACGTTAGTTTTATCATAACAATTTATCATCATTATTTATGAAGAAAATTTTAAAAATAGTTTCAATTCTTACTGTAGTTTTATTTTTCACCAACTGTTCCTCAAAATCAGAAGATATTCCTGCTGATTTAGAAATTAATAACTTTGTATGGAAAGGGCTAAACGCCTATTATTTATGGCAAAGTGCTATTCCAGATTTGGCGGATAGACGTTTTAATAATCAAAATGAATTGAATAGTTATTTGGCTGGATTTTCCACTCCAGAAACACTATTTGAAAGTTTATTAAACAGACCCACCGATCGTTTTTCTTGGATTGTTGATGATTATATTGCGCTAGAAAATTCTTTTCAAGGAATAACTTTAAGCAACGGAATGGAATTTGGTTTGGTGCGCTACGCAGATACGCCAACTAATATTTTTGGATATGTGCGCTATGTAATTCCAGGTTCTAATGCTACTACAAACGGAATTGCAAGAGGAATGCTTTTTAATATGATAGATGGTGTTCAATTGACTGAAACCAATTATCAAGGGTTATTATTTGGAACGAACACAATGTACACAGTTGGTTTTGCTGATTATAATACTGGAAATCCAACTGCAAATGGAACAACCATTTCTTTAACGAAAGAAGAACTTCAAGAAAACCCGATTGCTGTTTCTAAAGTAATTACAGACGGAGCTTCTAAAATTGGATACCTACTATACAATCAGTTTGCTAGTTCTTTTGATGCCCAATTAAATGCTGCTTTTGCAAATTTTGATTCAGAAAATATTGACGATTTAATTATCGATTTGCGTTATAATGGCGGTGGTTCTGTAAATACAGCAACCTATTTAGGAAGTATGGTTACAGGGCAGTTTAACGGCTCGCTGTTTTCTAAACAAGTTTGGAACGAAAAAGTACAAGCTGAAATTGACCCAAGTAATTTTGTAAATAATTTTACCAACCAAATTAATTATGAGAATAGTAATGAAATTATCAATAGCCTAGGATTAACACGAGTTTATTTTATTGTTACAGGAAGTTCAGCTTCTGCATCAGAATTGATTATCAATTCTTTAAGCACGTATATAGATGTTTATTTAGTGGGTACTACCACTGTTGGGAAGCAAGTAGGCTCTATCACTTTATATGATTCGGATGATTATACGAGGAGCAATCCTAGTTTAAGCCAAAATCATACGTATGCAATGCAACCTATTGTATTAGAAATTAAAAATAGTAACGATCAAAATGAACCCAACGGATTTACACCAGGGGTTACTTTATCTGGAATTGAACTTCCTGAAGATTATGGTAATTTAGGCGTTTTAGGTGAAAGAAGCGACCCACTTTTAGACAGAACCTTAGTATATATCGCCACAGGCGTAAGAATTGCTAATCAAATTGACAAAGCAAGAACTATGGAAATTTCCAATTCTAAATTGGCAACTCCTTCTGGAAATAGTATGTATGTTGATTTTAAAAAATAAGACATTATTGACTGAAAACCCTGTAAGTATTTTATTATCAATATCTTTTAGGTTTTTGAAAAAAGATCTCACAAAACAGTTTTTAAAGAAATTATGTGCTAACATTATTTTTTTGTCATATACCTAGACTAACTCATATAAAAATAAAACTACCTATTATTCAATAAACAATTCTACTAATCATTATCTAAATTAAGAATATTATGAATACATTATTACTAAATTTAAAAATTGACATCATTGGCCCTTTTAGAAAAATATTTGAAGACTTGGTAGCTTCTTTACCAACCGTTGCAGGTTTTATTGGGTTTATTATTATTTCTTGGCTCATTATAAAGCTATTCTTATTCATTGTTAGAAAAGCATTGAGCAAAACAAAAATTGATGAATGGTCTGAAAAATTAAGCGAAACAAAAATATTTGGTAATTCAAGTATAAATGTAGTATTAACAAAAGTAATTTTAGGAGTACTAAAATGGTTTTTAATTTTAATTTTTGTAATGGCTGGAGCAGGTATTTTTAAAATGACAGCAATTTCAGACGGAATTAGTAGCTTTTTTGCCTATTTACCTAGATTGTTAACTTCGTTAGGAATCTTTGTAGCGGGTGCTTATGTAGGTACAATGGTTAAAAAAGCCATTTTATCTATGTTCAAATCTTTAGAAATTTCTGGAGGAAGTTTAGTAGGAAATATTGCTTTTTATTTAATTGTTATCTTTTTGTCTATTACAGCGTTAGACCAAGCAGGCATAGACACTTCTGTAATAAAAAGTAATTTAACACTAATGATAGGTTCCATACTATTAGCATTTACAATTGCTTTTGGGTTGGGTGCTAAAGATGCCGTTACAAGACTATTATTTGGTTATTATTCCCGTAAAAATATATCGATAGGACAAAAAGTAAAAATTGAAGACATAGAAGGTATCATTGAATCAATAGACAATATTTGTGTAGTCATTAATACTGCTAGCGGAAAAGTGGTTTTACCTGTAAAAGATATGGTTGATAGTAGGGTTGAAATATTAAATTAAAAAAATATGTGACTTTTTAAAAATTTTGTTGTCTAACTAAATATACACATAATGTGAATAGAAGTTAATAAAATTTTTTAGGGGTAAATCTTTATTAGCAAATATTTTGTTCACAAAAAAAAGACCGTTTTTTTACGGTCTTTTTTGCGTTAAGGACATTTCTAAAATAACCCATTTATTTGGGCATCTATTCTATCAATGATATACCCCAAATCTTCTTGTTTGTCAACAAAGTCTAAATGATCAACATCTATAATTAGAAGTTTTCCTTTTTTATAGGTAGATACCCAAGCTTCATAACGCTCATTCAATCTACTTAAATAATCAATACTAATAGAGTTTTCATAATCTCTACCTCGTTGGTGAATTTGACTTACTAAAGTAGAAATATCTGCACGCAAATAAATTAATAGATCTGGAGGTGTAACCAATTTTTCCATCAATTCAAAAAGAGAACTATAATTGTCATAATCTCTATGAGTCATCAAACCCATAGCATACAAATTGGGTGCAAAAATATGTGCATCTTCATAAATAGTTCTATCTTGAATCAAATTTTTTCCAGAATCACGCAATTCTAAAATTTGACGAAATCTACTATTTAAAAAATAAACTTGTAGATTAAAAGACCACCGTTCCATTTCAGTATAAAAATCATCTAAATACGGGTTTTCGTCAACAGATTCAAAATGAGGTTTCCATTTATAATGTTTAGCTAAAAGTTTGGTGAGCGTGGTTTTTCCAGCACCAATATTTCCCGCAATGGCAATATGCATAGGCTAAATTCTAAAAAATTAAATAGGGTGGATAAAGGTACTAAAATTTTGGGCTTTTTAAGGTTTCAAAAATCAATTTATTCGAGTAAATACGCTACAAAAACCTCTTATACCAACTCTCTTCAATAGAAATTTCCCAAAAACTTTCTAATTCTTGTTTTGTAGTAACTAAATTATCAAAAATGATTGTTTTTGCAGTAATCGCTCTGTTTTTTAATAACTTTTTAAAATCCTTCAACTCCTTGTATTGTACATATCTACCTTGTTTAAAACAAACATTCATCCTGTCTAAAAGTTCAATATTATATTCTTTCTGAAGTTCTAAAATAAAAGAAACAGAAGTATCAATAGCTGTATTTGATATGGGTGCGTTTTTATCATCAGCAACTAAAATAATAAACCGATTGTATAAAAAACGATAGGATGCTTTAAAATGATTATCGCCTGATTTCCAAGTTTCTACAAACTTTTTAAGTTTCGTTTCTATTTCACTTACCTCATTTGGGTAAAATTTTCTACTAGAAGGATAGACCCAAACTTTGGCATTTTCTGGTAAACTTTCAAAATTTACAAACATTTTTTGTTTTTTGAGAATATATATAAATACTAAACATTGGGTAGTGCTTTACATAAGTTGAAAAATAATTTACTACAAACCATCTTTCCGTCTTATGTCTTTCCGTCTTACGTCCCCTAGTCCTACGTCAATTCATCCTCCTGCATAAAATTATCTAACCTCCAAAGAAGTAAACTGAAACGTATTTCCATCAAATAAACCTTTGTCAGATAATTTTAAGGACGGAATTACCAACAATGCCATAAACGACAAACTCATATAAGGAGCTTTTAATGTGCTTCCCATTTGTTTTGCAATAGCATCTAATGCAGCATAGTCTTTTCCTATTTCTTTAGCCGTTTTATCAGACATAATTCCTGCAACAGGAAGAGGAATTATTTTTTCTTCGGAAGATGAAACAGCACAGATTCCTCCTCTATTTTTGATGACTAAATTTACAGCTTTACAAATCATCTTGTCAGAAACACCAACGGCAATAATATTATGAGAATCGTGTCCAACAGAACTTGCAATAGCACCTTCTTTGAGTCCAAAATTTTTGATGAAAGCAATCGATGGTGTTGCATTTTGATAACGATTTACTACGCTCATTTTCAACACATCACTTGCTATGTTTGAAACCAAATTTCCATCTTTAATGAATGAATCAACTTCCATCTGGTTGGTTACCAATTCGCCATCCAAAACTTCAATAACTCTTATTTTTTCTGATGTAGATCGAAACTCAAAATCAGTTACTTTCTTTTTATCAGTATGAAAATTATTTAATACTTCAAAGTCAACAGAATTAATCAATGAGTTTCCACATTCAGCAACCAACTCACCATTAATATAGGTTTGTAAAACCTTAAAATTTTCCAAATCTTCCACAACAATAAAATCAGCAGCATCGCCTTTTTTTAATAACCCAACATCTAAATGATAGTGCTTTACAGGGTTTATGCAAGCCACTTGCAATACCTTAAAAACATCCATTCCTTTCCCAACGGCTCTTTCACATAATTGATTGATATGCCCTAGCAATAAATCATCAGGATGTTTATCATCAGAACAAAACATCATATTCTTATAATATTCTGGAAGTAAATCAATTAATGCGTCAAAATTTTTTGCTGCGCTTCCTTCTCTGATGATGATTTTCATTCCTTTTTGTAATTTCTCTAAAGCCTCCTCATAGCTAAAACATTCATGATCTGTAGAAATTCCTGCCGAAATATATTTACTAATATCTTGTCCTCGCAAACCAGGTGCATGACCATCTATAGGTTTGTTGTTGTTTTTTGCATATTGTATCTTTTTCATCACTTCATCGTCATCAAACAAAACACCAGGATAATTCATCATTTCAGCCAAATATGTAATAGCTGGGTTTTCCATCATTTTTTTGATATCATCAGCAGTAATAGTTGCTCCAGCACTTTCAAAAGAAGTTGCAGGCACGCAACTTGGTGCGCCAAAATTAAATTTTAGCGGTACTTTTTTTCCGTTGTCAATCATAAAATCGACTCCTTTTACGCCCAAAACATTGGCAATTTCATGCGGGTCAGAAACCGTGGCAACAGTTCCGTGAGTTACGGCAATTTTTGCAAATTCAGACGGAACTAGCATAGAGCTTTCTATATGAATATGAGCATCTACAAAACCTGGAAGAATAAAGTTTTTTTGATAATGATTTGCTTTTTTGATGGCTACAATTTTCCCATTTTCAACCTCAACTTCCCCTTTATAAATTTTTCTATTTACAATGTCTATAATGTTTCCTTGTACAATCATCTTTTTAACTTTATGATAGGGGTAACATTTTGTGGTATTTAATAAAAAAGGCTAAAATTCCTGTCTTATTAAAACAAGTTACCATTGATGTGTTTTTTACAAACATTAGAAGTTCGCATAGTCCTATGTTATGTGGTAAACCTAAACACTCTAATGTTCGTCACCGTATCCGCTTGAGAATTTTTTTTGTCTGATGCCTTGAAAAGACAATAAATTTAAAGAGATTGAAATCTAAATTTACAATACATTTAAGATTTGTTCTTTTATTTGCTCTAATTCGTTTTTCATTTGAATTACTGCTTTTTGCATTGGTGCAAAATTGGCTTTAGAACCTGTTGTATTTATTTCTCTTCCCATTTCTTGAATGATAAATCCAAGTTTTTTTCCGTTGGATTTATCAGAAGCTAATTCTTCTAAAAAATAGTCTAAATGATTTGCTAACCGAACTTTTTCTTCATTAATATCTAATTTTTCTAAATAATAAATCAGTTCTTGTTCAAAACGGTTTTGATCAATTTCTACTTCTAAATCTGCAATGGCTTTTTGTAAGCGTTCTTTTACATTTTCAATTCTATCGCTATCTAATGCTTTTACTTCTTCTAAATATTTTTTAATATTATGTACCCTTTCTTTAAAATCAATTTCTAAAGAAGTAGCCTCGTCAATTCTGTATTGTATGATTTCTGTGATAGCCTCATTGATGCTTTGGTCTATAAGATTCCACTCATTTTCATCTAATTCTTCTCGCTCTGTTTTTAAAGCATCAGGCATTCTAACAGCCATTTTTAGCAATTCTACATCGTTAGATTTTCCTGTTTGAACAACATTTCTAAGCTGCTGCATATATTGTTTTACAACTCCGTGATTTACAGAATTGGAAGTTTCATCCGAAGTCATTTCTACATACATTGAGAAATCTACTTTTCCTCTCACTAAATTTTTTGCTAATTTTTTGCGAACGGCTAATTCTTTTTCTTTATAATAAGAAGGAATTTTAACGTTTAAATCGAGGTTTTTACTATTTAAAGATTTTATTTCTATGGATACTTTTTTGGTAGGCAATTGCAATACAGATTTTCCGTAACCTGTCATAGATTGAAGCATACAAACATTATTTTAAATGAATAACAAATATTTTGTACACGACAAAAATATTATTGATTAGAAACCTTGTAAGTTATTTATTATCAAGACCTTTCAGGTTTCAAAAACCTGAAAGGTCTCAAACGATTACATTTAAAGTGTTGATTTTAAAGGAACCGTACGTCAATATTATTTTTTGTCATGTACTTTCAGCAAATATACTAAAAGTGATTTATTAGAATATTGAAAATACAATGGTTTTCTAACTCTCCGTTCTGTTTGTCTCCCTGTAAGGGTCTCACGTGAAGTAAATTAAAGTGAGTGAGATTTCTACGAAAAGACAAACTGTGCGGGAAACAAGAGATCTCAAATGAGTTTATCCACTACAAACAACATAGATCCTTATTTTTGAATACACAAAGTTCATTTTCTTGTAGGATTATTCGGTTTTAGGTTGACTTTGCCAAATAACGTTTATAATTTTGAATTAGGCGAATGACATTTTCATTATTTATACCCTTTTAGTTCCTCATCATAAAAAGCTCCTGCTTTGTCCATTAAAGTTGCTAATTCTGTTGCAATATCTTCTTCATTTTCTCTAGATACATCTTCAAACCATTCTACTTTATCATCTTTTAAATTGATTAAAAAACGTGGATATTCTGTATGCAATACAAAAATATCTTCGGGATGATTGCTATTGTCTGCTAATAAAAATTTAGGTAAGTTCATTTGTTATTGTTTTTATGATCTTGTTCTTTTTGTATCAATTTTAATGTTAATAAATGAAACCGAATACACAATAAAATAGATGCTGTGGTCAATCCTGCTAATAACCCCAACCAAATACCAACACTACCATACACGTCTTCTTTTCCTAAAAAATAGGAAATAGGAAACCCAACTACCCAATAGGAAATAAAGGTAATGATGGTGGGTATTTTTACATCTTGCAAACCACGTAAAGCACCTAAAACCATTACTTGAACGCTATCAGAAATTTGGAAAAAAGCCGCAATAATTAGTAATTTAGAGGCTATAGAAATTACTTCCTTATTGTCTATATAGTTTTTTGCATCATTGATATCTACATACAAATTGGGTAAGTTCTTATGAAATATAAAGAATAAAATTCCAAATAGAATAGCAAAAATCAATCCTAATAAAAATATGGAAAATGCTATTCTTCGCAATTCTTTAAAGTTTTGTAATCCTTTTTGGTTTCCCACTCTAATCATAGATGCCACACTCAATCCCATAGCCACCATAAAAGTCATTGAAGCCAGATTCAGTGCTATTTGATTTGCGGCCTGCGGATTTTTTCCTAAAAGACCACTCAACCAAATGGCAGCTGTAAAAACAGCTACTTCAAAAAACATTTGCATAGCACTTAATGCTCCTAAATTGATTATTTTTTTAATCATCAATATATCTAAAACGAATATTCTAATATTGGAAATCAATTGTTTAGAACGTTCTTTGTGTTTTAGTAACCACCATAAATAGAGTACCATAATCACGCGTGAAGCTAGAGTTCCGTATGCAGCACCTATGATGCCTAATGCTGGAAAACCGAATTTTCCGAAGATGAGAATATAGTTTAAAAGTACGTTTACAATATTTGCAATAACGGTTGCATACATCGGATATTTTGTCATGGACAAACCATCGCTAAACTGTTTGAATGCTTGAAAAATAATTAACGGAATCAAAGAAAAAGCCACTAAATTCAAATACGGAATTGCCAATGCTACAACTTCCGAAGGTTGATTCATCAAATACATCAACGGTTTTGAAAAGAACACCATTAGAAACATCAAAATTCCTAACGTAGTGCATAAAAATAATCCGTGTTTAAAGGTAGATTTTGCTTGTGTAAAATTATTTGAAGAATCTGCTTCTGCGATTAGGGGTGTAATTGCTGTAGAAAAACCTATTCCAATAGACATAGCAATAAACATAAAACTGTTTCCTAAAGAAACCGCAGCCAACTCTGCAGTTCCTAATTGCCCCACCATAATATTATCGACAAAACTCACTAAAGTATGTCCTAACATTCCAAGCATTACGGGTGCTGCTAGTGTCCAATTGTATTTGAATTCTGATGTATATTGAGAAATATTCACTTAAAATTTCTATTTTTTCAACTGCGAAGATAGGTATAAAGCGGGAAGTTTAGAAGTTGGAAGTAGGAAGTAGGAAGTTTGTTTGTGAAGTTTTTAATAGCATTTCAATTATATTCTAATTTCTTTAAATATCTTTGAGCATCAAATAAAAATAAAAAATGATAGGAATAATTTTTACATTATTAATGCTTATTTTATTACAAGCAGTTTTAGGGTTTGATAATCTTTTATATATTTCTTTAGAATCAAAAAAAGCACCTTTATCTGATCAGAAAAGAGTTCGAAAAATAGGAATTTTAATTGCTATTGTTTTAAGAATAGTACTACTTTTTGTACTGGTTTCTATCATAGATTTCTTCAAAGAACCTTTTTCTTTTTTGACAGGGGAAATAAAAGACGTCATCACTTTTGCTTTTAATGGTCATAGTATCATTGTTTTACTGGGTGGTGGTTTTATTATTTATACCGCAATTAAAGAAATTTGGCACATGATTGCCACCAAAGATTTAACACACGATGTTGAAGAAACTTCTAAAAAAACAAAATCTTCTAATGCCGTAATTGTAAGCATCGTTTTAATGAATTTGGTTTTTTCTTTCGATTCTATTTTGGCTGCTATTGGGCTTACTAGCGAAATAGAAAATAGTACAACTGCTTTTATTGTTATGGCAATTGCCATTGTAATTAGCGGATTATTAATGTTAGTTTTGGCGGACAAAATTTCTGTTTTTTTAGCAAAAAATAGAATGTATGAAGTTTTAGGACTTTTTATTCTTTTTATTGTTGGAATTATGTTGGTTACAGAAGGAGGTCATTTAGCGCATTTAAAACTTTTTGGAAATGAAATTGTACCTATGAGCAAAACTACATTCTATTTTGTTATTGCAATTTTAGTCATTACAGATGTGGTACAAGGAAGGTATCAAAAAAAGTTATTGTCTGAGCAAGAATAAATTGTAAAAGATTAATTTTTAGTTGTTTATCGGTAATTTTTATTTTATAATCTTTTCAATTTTGGAATGTAAATTGTGCATACAGCTAACTGAATACTGATATTAAACGCATTAAAAATGAATGAATCTAAAGAACAGATAAAGAATCGTATGATTAAAAATGCAGCTACACTATGGGGTGTTCCTGCAAATGAAATTGAAATGTCTTTTGATCCTGTCATCTCTCTTCTATTAAGTGCCTGTGCATCAGAGATAGAGAAAATTTCAGAAAAAATTAATGAGTCGCAAACTAGGGTTACTGAAAAAATAATTCAGTTGATGACGCCTGAAACTATTTTTGGTCCAAGACCTGCTCATTGTATCATTCAAACAGAACCGTTAGAAGAGGCAATAACCATTACTCCAGATTTTTTATTTTCTTTAAAAAGAAAAGACACTGAAAAGGCTAGTAAAAAATATAGAGATATTTTCTTTTCCCCTATTCAAAATTTTAAGGTTGTAAAAAGCAATATACAATACCTAGCGTTTGAAGACACTATTTCTGAAATCACAAAATTTAAAGAGCGGGATGTTCTGCTAAAAACCACTGAAAATTTTGCCGAAAAATCAGTGCTGTATATTGGATTAGCAACAAAACTAGATACTATAAAATTTAAAAATACTTCTGTGTATTTTGAATTACAAGATTTTGAGACCACACGGCTTTTTTATCATCATCTAAAAAATGCGAAATGGTTTCATCAAGATAAAGAAATAAAAACTACCGCAGGTTTTTATAATAGTGAAAGAGAGGAAACAATGATTGTAGATTCTGTTTTAAATGAAGGCTCTATAAAAGTTGCGAACATCATAGAGCAGGTTAGAAACAATTATAAAAGACACTATGTAACAATTACTGAAAATATCAATCCTACAAAAAAAATACCTACTGAATTTGAAGAAGTCATTGAAAAAAACAAGGTAAAAATAGATCCAAATACTACTTGGATTAAAATAGTATTTCCTAGTATTATTGATAAATCTATTTTAGAAAATCTATATTGTAGTTTTAATTCTTTTCCTGTTATCAATACAAAACTAGAAGAATTTTCATATCAATTAAAAGAGTTTATAAACATTGTTCCTATTAAAACCTCTTCACTTTTTTTAGATGTAAAATCTATAAGCAATTTAGAAGATAAAAAATATAAGTTGCTAAACAAGAGTGTAACCAATACTAATAAAGGCATTTATTCAGTAAAAACGGATAGTATTTCTAAAGTTGATAATAGAAAAGCAAAAGAATATATTACACATTTAATAGAATTGCTAAAAAGTGAAAGTGCTTCTTTTTCCTATTTAAACAACTCTTTTTTACATGCTAATTTAAAAAAACTGAATCAAATAATTTCTTTATTAGAAAATAAAATATCCTCATCTTCTTCTAATGAAGATATAGAAACGCACTATGTGTCAGTAATTCCTTACAAACCAAAAGAGACTCTTACTATTGAATATTGGAATACTGACGGAAGTTTTGCAAACAACATAAAATATGGCAGTAGTCTAAAAAATTATAAAGCAACAGACTTGAAACAAAAAAGTAGTTTTTTAGTAACTTCTACATACAATGGAAGAGACTCTTTAAATATGGAAGAAAGGTTGCAGGCGTATCGGAGAACATTGCTTTCAAGAAATAAAGTTGTTACCAAAGAGGATGTTAAATTAATTTGCTTCGAATTTTTTAGTGATAAAATTAAAAATGTAGAAATAAAAAATGGATATACTGTTGATGTTTCTTTACATAAAGGAATGATTAATTGTATAGAAATTATATTAACCACTAATAAGGAGGAAGACATCGATCCTTTTGAGTGGGATTTTATAAAAAACAACCTTCTTTTGTATCTTGAAAAAAATGCTACTGCTGTTTTTCCTTTCGTTATAAAAAAACGGTAAGCCTTTGTTTTATTAGAATAATGAGATTAAAAAGTATTTTTTTTGATGTAAAACTATTTTTTTAACAAAAACAGTTGCATATTAATTTTTTTATTTATATTTGTGTCATACTATATTTTTTATATACATAAATAACTTTTTATTAATTATTAAATTTTTTAACTATGTCTTTTAAAGCAAAATTAAAAGTAGGAGGACGTGAGTACAATGTATTAAGTTGTACTTATGAACTACATCAGGAAACTGATGCAACAGGAAGACCATCTTCAATTACTAGAGGTGGTAAAATCAAATTAACAGTAGAATCTACGGCAGACACCAGTCTATCTGATTGGATGTTCAATAACTTCGAGCGTAGAGATGGCTCCATTGTATTCTTAAAAAGAGATACAGATGCTACAGCAAAAGAATTAAAATTTACTGAAGGCTATATGGTAAAATACAACGAGAATTTTGATTCTACGGGTAGAAATCCAATGGCAGAAGCATTTGTTATTTCAGCAAAATCCATAGCAATGGGTAACGGTGAACACGTAAACGATTGGGTATAATAGTCATATTAGCAATAATATAACATATCTATGATTTTTTTTAAAGGAAGTGTTCGCCTAGAACACTTCCTTTTTATGTACTTACATTTTTAACCGTTAAATACTACACAATGTCATTTTTATCACAATTAACAATTGATGGTGATACTATGAATGTATTGCGTTGCTCTTTTAATTTTGAGCAAGGATCTGATACTACAGGTAAACCATCACAAAGACCACGAGGAGGGCAAATAACTATTCTAGTAGAATCTACGAATAAAACAGATTTTCTAGAATGGACAATCTCACCCAATATGACCAAAGACGGAGAGGTTATCTTTTATAAAAGAGATAATATGTCTAGTCTAAAAACCATAAAATTTAAGGGAGCTTATTGTTTAAAGTATCAAGAAGATTTTGATGCTGTTAGTAATGAACCCTTAAAAACACGTATCGTAATTTCTGCAAAAGAAATAAAAGTAAAAGACACTACATTCAAAAATCATTGGCCAGACAGAATGTAATTTATATTTCTTTAAATAAATTACTATGACACAAAACGGATATATTAGAGAATCAGATGATGGTTGGGTAAATGCAAAGTTTTCAAATGGAGAGATTAAAGCTTTACCACAATATCTTCGAGTAGAACTAGTAAAATTATATGAAGGCGATTCAAGAGATTACTTTATCATAAAAGAAGGTGTTTTCAAAAGTGAAAAGGCTTCAATTAATAATTCAGGTGGCTCGTACGTAAAAAAAGGACTCCCTCCAAGAACTTCTTCAAGAGAAATGGTGTTTTTTAGAACTAAAGAAATACTTGAAATTACTGGCTTGGGTACGTTTAATGCAATTACAGAACCATCTACACCAGTACCTTTAGGAAAGCATGATATTAAGATACCCGATCATCCTCATGCTTCAGGCTCATCTTATGTAGATAGAGCAAAATATGCAAGAACTTGGTTTTCATTAGGTAATTTTAGTGGTGTTGGAGACGTATATCTACATTGTGGAAGTCGTTCATTGGGCTGTGTTACTGTAACAGATATTGAGAAATGGGACTTAATTTATAATTATTTAATAAAAGCAAGACTGGGTCACTCTAATGCTGTTGGTACAATAACAATTAAAAAATGATGAAAAAAATAGGGTTATTTATATTATTAATTTGTGGTTTTATTTCTTGTGATAAGAATTGTGGCAAGATTGAGAGTATAGAAAAAACGGAAGTGCTAGAAATTAATGATAAATTACCGGGCTTTTATCCTTTAGGAAACAACAAATTGTCGTTTTTAGATTTGAAAAAAGAACAAACTATTATTTTTTTCAAAAAAGAAATTGATGATATACATACAGGATATAATGAGGAGATAAGTAATAATATAATTTGGGAGAAAATTAAAGAAAAGCACATTGATTTTATAGTAGTTTCTGATTTAAAAGTAGCTAAAAATTATGGTGTGCAAATAAAAAACAATAAAATCAAAAATAACCACCTCTTTATAGCAGATAAAAATAAGAATATACAAAAGATATATAAAAATGTCTGTATAAATAATATTCCTAAAATTATCACTAATTTATAATACATAAAATATTATGGCACTACAAAGTAATACAGCAATATTTATTGGTGGAAAAGAAATCACTGCATATAAATTTTTAGAGTTACATCAACAAATAGATGCTCATCATTTATTAGAAGTTGTCTGTCGTATGGATGTATTAGACGATTTATCAATGGCTCTAGGTGAAACTAGTAAGAATTTTTTAGGTGAAATTATTACTATTCAAATCGGCTCTTTAGATAACCTTGGATATAACGAACTTGAATTTAAAGGTATTGTTACTCAAATAAAAACCATTAAAGGGTATGATGTTGGTTCTGGAAATAGCATCGTTATTTATGCAGAGAGTCCAACTTTTATTGCAGATGATGGCCCTCATTATACCTCTCATAACGATATCTCACTTTCTGAAATCATAGAAAAAACTTTCAGCGATTATGATACTTCGAAATTAGAAGTAAACATACAACCCAAAAAAGACCCTACCCTACACTACTCTGTACAGCATAACGAAAGTGCTTATGAGTATGCAAGCCGTTTGGCAGCACAATATGGAGAATGGTTTTATTATAACGGAGCACAATTAATATTTGGCACACCAGACACTAAAGAAATCGCATTAATTTATGGCTTCGATTTAAGAGAATACCATTTAAGTCTTTTACCACAATCACATAATTACAAGTACTTTGCAAACGATTACCTATTAGCCGAAGTACATGAAAAAGCTACCAAAGAAATAAGTTCAGGCGCAAATGGTTATAGTGGTTTTACTTCAGACAAAGCCAATACAATATTTAAAAAAGAAACTAAAGTATGGCATAACCTATACAACGACCCGCAAGCAAAACAGCGTTTGGATACAAGTATAGAAGCACAAAAAAAAGCGATAGAAATAAATCAAGTAAAACTCAATGGAGTGAGCGATAATCCTGGAGTACGTTTAGGAAGTATTGTTAATATAGAAGGTGGAACTTATAGAGTAACAAACGTTACGCATACAAATACTGAAGTTGGCGATTATCAAAATCGTTTTGAGGCAATAACTGCAGACTTTGATGCTTACCCAAACACCAACATAAACGCTTTTCCAAAAAGCGAAACACAAACCGCTATTGTTATGGAAAATGCAGACCCAGACGGATTAGGTAGAATCCGAGTACAAATGCCTTGGCAAAAAGTGGTTGGCGAAATGACCCCTTGGATACGTATTGTAACCCCACATGCAGGAGGCGATAAAGGTTTTCATTTTATACCAGAAATTGATGAAGAAGTTTTAATTGGTTTTGAAGGTGGAAATGCAGAGCATCCTTATATGTTGGGTAGTTTGTATAATGGTGGTGGCAAAGCAGAAGCGTTTAAAAGTGAGGATAATGATATTAAAGCAATTAAAACTAGAAGTGGGCATACTTTTGAACTTAACGATGCCAACGGAGCAGAAAGTATTACTATTACAGATATGAATGGTAATATTATAACTATTGATACAGCCAATAATAACATTACAGTTTCTGCACTAGAAAATATGACTTTAAATGCAAAGAATATGCAAATTAATGTAGAAGAAAATTTTGACGTTACTGTTGGTAAAAACAAAACTGAAACTATTAACGAAAATAGTCAAATTACAGCAATGAATGAAGACAAGCAAATAGGCGAAGAAATAAAAGTGATTAGCGCAACTTATGTGCAAGAAGCACAAGAGATAACAACCGATGCCAGTGGCGAAATTAAAACCAATGCTGGCGGAAAAATAAGTATTTCAAGTGCAGAAACTGTTGAATACGGAGAATAAATAATAATAATTATGTCAATTTACTTAAGAGCAACAAGACTTGTTGGAAAAAAAGCTACTAAAAAATTATTTAGCGGAATCAATGTAAAAACCGCTAAATGTAAAGTTGGTAATGCTGAATATGAAGAATTAATACCTGAAGAAAGTACTAATATTACTGTAGGTGTTTTCTTTGATGGAACGCAAAACAATCGTCAAAATGTTAATTCTCGTTTAGAAAAAGAAAAAAAAGATAACAATAAGCCTTTCAACAAACAATTAGCATCTCAATATATCTTTCAAAAAGGTAGCAGTTATGAAAATGAATACTCCAACATTTCTAGAGGCGAACCTTTTTATCAAATAAAAACTGAAACTAAAAATCAACAATTTTCTATTTACATAGAAGGAGCTGGAACAGAAAATGCAGAAGAAGATGATTTTTTTAATGGTGTAGCACAAGGAGAAGGTAAGCAAGGTGTAATTGCTAAAGCTAATAAAGCTATTAAAGAAGTTGCAAAAGAAATTGCTAAAGCCTGTAATAACCAAGGCGTCCAAAAAGTAAATAAATTAACTATAGACACTTATGGCTTTAGTCGTGGTGCCGCAACAGCAAGGTACTTTGTTTACAGAATAACAAAAAGAAAAGGACAATTAAAAAAATATCTAGGAATGGGTATATTTATTAAGTGGAATTTAGATTGGGGTACTTTAGGAGAAGAATTAAAAAAATCTAGTATTGAAGTAAGACATCTTTCTGTACGTTTTGTAGGATTATATGATACGGTTGCTTCTTTCGGATTAATACATTCTAATGATACTAGAGAGTTAAAACTCAATGTTGTTGGTACAAAAGCAAACAATGTGTTTCAAATTGGTGCAGATGATGAACATCGTGTTAATTTTAGACGAACAGATATAGGTAGTGCTATAAAAACAGGTCGTGGTAAAGAAGTCCTTTTTCCTGGTGTACATTCTGATATTGGTGGAGGTTATAAGGATAATTCAGAAGAGAAGTTGTTAGTTCTAGACCAATCTTATTATTTGCCAAATATGAGAGAAGAAAAACGCCGTTTAGTGCAAAGTGGTTGGTACAATAAAAATCAACTAATTGTTAATACTTATAACGGTAAACTTGAAGCAACACGATGTAATATAAGCAATAAGTATAGTTACATTCCATTACAGTGTATGACTGAATATAGCAAAACCAAAAAAGTAGATTTCAAGGTAGCTAAACTTAAAAAAGAATATCCTATTGATGGTAATTTATTAAAAAAAGTGAAAACAGAACTAGATGGCTATGTTGCTGGTACACGAAAAAAGATGAAGTTTGAAAACCCATTAGACAGACCATTATTAAAGAAATTACGTAATGGTTATTTTCATTTTTCAGCTCATTGGACATCTAGTTATTATGTGCTGCACCCAAACAAACCAAACAGAGACGGTATAGAACGAGTAAGAGAAATTAATCCTGGTTAAAATAAATATATGCCAACAAGTATTAAGTTAATTGTAACACTAATTGTTGTAAGTTTTACTTCCTGTAATAGTCAAGAGAAGAATAGAAATAACAATCAAGATAAAATGATGAAAAAATTTGAATGGAGACCGAGTGCTAATGCGCCTAAATATTATCCAGTAGAAATTATATCTGGTAATTTTTATATGGAAGATAATTCAAGTGTTTATATCCCTAAAGGACATATACTAATGTCTGGTTGGGGAAAAACAGGTGCTACGCATATAGTAGGAGAAGATTTTAAAGCAATACCAAATAAGTTTGATATTAAATGGGTGTCCTATTTAGAAGAAAAATTCTATGGAGGAAGTTTTACGCTTCCCAAAGATAAAATAACGAACTTATTTGAAGAAGGTTTTATAGGTTTATTAGGAAAAAAGGAAACCTATACAAATATTTTAGTAGGCTTAGCTCCTGGAGGAATAATTTTTGTATGGTTATATGGAGATGAAACCGTTGAAATAGGTAGATTTAAAGCCAATGAAATTAAAATAACTAAAGAAGAATTTATTCCTAATGCCGTATTAAGTGTGGAACAATTTGTTAAGGAAACGAAGGAAGATATTTTAAGAGACGATATAAAAGGGGCAGTAGATCCAGAAAATATTCCTTTCGGATTATGGGATAGCTATCGTATTACCTACAATTGGAAACCCATTTTTAAACTAAAAACTAAAGGAGTATTTACTAAAATTTATATAGATTATATTAACGGTGAACATATATATACAATAGCTAAAAATGAAGAAATAAAAGATTACCAATTAAAAGCATTACCTGAAAGAATGACATTGTATTGGGAAGACAAAAACAAAAACGTATTTGGTAGTAAGCTTTATTTTGACGAAGCAGAGGTAAAAAAGGCATTTAAAACTATAGATATCAATTCTAAAACTAAAGAAATTGATATGTTGTTTGAAGTAGATAAGTACAATGGAACTATGGAAATAACAATAAATAGTGATACAGAAAGTATAAAATTAGAAAAAACAATAATCAAAATTTTTGAAACAACCAAATAAGTTGTTAATGGCAATCTCTAGTATTAATATTTTGATATTCAGATAATTAGTTTTATCTTTATTG
>JBMYWO010000026.1:9627-20078 GCA_049607505.1 Polaribacter sp. | reverse complement strand
GGTAATCTTATTTTTATGCAAGGCACACCACAAAAACAAGCCAAATTAAACAATACATACCAATCACTTTCTAAAATTCCTTTATTAATTGGATTTGACGGCGAATGGGGTTTGGATATGCGTTTAAAAAATACCTATCGTTTTCCTTGGAATATGACTTTAGGAGCAATAAAAGACAATCATTATATTCAAAAATTTGGAGAACATTTAGGAAAGCATTGCAAACGATTGGGCATTCATGTCAATTTTGCTCCAGTGGTAGATATCAATACAAACCCTGCAAATCCAATTATTGGAAACCGTTCTTTTGGCGAAAATAAAGAGAACGTTACCCAAAAAGCAATTGCCTTTACCAAAGGTATGCAAAGCGTTGGTGTATTGGCAAATGCAAAACATTTTCCAGGGCATGGAGACACAGCAACAGACTCTCATCATACATTACCTATTTTAGATTTTGATGAAAAACGTTTAGATTCCATAGAATTATATCCTTATAAAAAATTGTTTAATACGGGTTTAACCAGTGTTATGACTGCGCATTTAAGCATTCCAAGTTTAGAATCTAACCCTAGTTTACCCACATCTTTATCTAAAAATGTAGTAACTGACTTATTACAAGAAAAACTCGGTTTTTCTGGATTGATTTTTACGGACGGATTAAATATGAAAGGTGCAGCAGATTATGCAACTTCCGCAGAAATAGATGTTGCCGCTATAAAAGCAGGAAATGATATATTGCTAATTCCACAAGATGTTCCTGCAACAGTGGCGTTAATAAAAAAAGAACTCAAATCAAAAACACTTTCCGAAGAAAGAATAAATCTTTCTGTACGCAAAATTTTAAAGGCAAAATATTGGGCAGGATTGCATGCCTATAAACCCGTAATTTTAGAAAATTTACAAGAAGATTTGAATACTGTTGATGATAAACTATTGCATAGAGAATTAGTAAAAAAATCTATTTCAGTTCTTAGAAATGTAAAAGGTAGTTTGCCAATAAGAGATCTTGAAAATAAGAGAATTGCTTATGTAAAATTGGGTGACGATTCAGGAAGTTCTTTTATAAAAATGTTACGTAATTATACAAAAGTAGATGTAGTTTCTGACAAGAACTTAAATCGTTTGATGACCAAATTAAAACGATACAATTTAGTAATTGTTGGTTTTCATAAATCCAACAAAAATCCTTGGAAAAGCTATCAATTCGAAGATAAAGAATTGGTTTGGTTGCAAGAAATAGTAAGAGAAAACAATGCTATTGTAAATGTTTTTGCAAACCCTTATAGCCTGTTGCAGATAAAATCTTTTACAAATATTAATCACTTAATTGTATCCTATCAAAATAGCAAATTGGCTCAAGAATTGTCTGCGCAATTAATTTTTGGAGCTTTTGAAGCCAATGGAAAATTGCCAGTTTCTATTAAAGATACATTTAAAGAAGGGCATGGATTGTTTACTCAAAAGTTAAGTAGATTTGAATATACAATTCCAGAAGATGCAAAACTATCTTCAAAAAAACTAGCATTGATACATAAAATGGCAGATACCATTTTGCGCCGAAAAATGGCACCAGGCTTTCAAGTTTTAGTGGCAAGACATGGCAAAGTAGTATTTCAAAAAAGTTACGGATATCATACTGATAAAAAACAACGAAAAGTTAAAAATTCTGACATTTACGATTTAGCATCTTTAACTAAAATTTTGGCTTCACTTCCTTTAATGATGAAAGCAGAAGAAGAACAAAAAATACCCTTATCAGCAAGTGTACAAGATATTTTACCACGTTTCAAAAACTCAAATAAAGACACCGTTTCTGTAAAAGAAATTCTATCACATTTTGGAAGATTAAAGGCTTGGATTCCTTTCTATATAAAAACTCAAGATAGCGTAACTGGCAAAAATTTATCTAAATTTTATAAATATAAACAATCAAAAAAGTATAAAATACAAGTTGCAGACAACTTATTTATAAATAGTAACTATAAAGACAGTATTTATAAATATATCAAAGAAGTAGATCAAAGAATAAATGTTGGTTATAGATATAGCGATTTAGGATATTATATATTTAAAGAAGCCCTTGAAAAAAAGTACCAAAAACCTTTACATCGTTTAGTAGATGAAGAATTTTACCAATCTTTAGGAGCAAATAGAACTAGCTATTTACCACTAAAGAAATTTAGTAAAAAAGTAATTATTCCTACAGAAAGAGATACATATTACCGTCACCAATTAATTCACGGATATGTACATGATATGGGAGCAGCCATGTTGGGAGGTGTAGGAGGTCATGCAGGTTTATTTGCCAATGCAAATGACGTGGCAAAAATTATGCAAATGTATTTGCAAAAAGGATATTATGGAGGAAAACGATACCTGAAAACATCAACGATAAATAAGTTTAATCAACGTTATTTTGCCGATAAAAAAGTACGAAGAGGTCTAGGTTTTGACAAGCCACAATTAGATCCAGAAATAAAGGCAACCTGTGGTTGTGTTTCCGATAAAAGTTTTGGTCATAGTGGATTTACAGGCACCTATACGTGGGCAGATCCAGAAAGCGGCATTGTCTATGTTTTTCTATCAAATAGAGTATATCCTACTATGCAAAATAGAGGTTTAATAAAAAGCAATGCACGTACTAAAATTCAACAAATTATTCAAGATGCGATTCTGTTGGAGTAGGGGATAACTTCGTATATAAAAAAACCAACAATAAAGAAGCAAAAAAGTAGGCAACACCAATTTTCCAATTATAAAATTGTGATATAATAATTGCTTGCAAAACATAAAAAAAAGGAAATAAAAAGATATTACTTCCCAATCGTAAAGTATCAGTAAAATCTTTATCAGTATTATTGTTAGATATTTTTTTCCAGATTAAATAAGGAATAATGCTATTCAAAATGATGATATAAAACAAAGGCTTTATATAATTTACAGATGCTTTTTTTTCTGATAAAGACACACCGCTTTTAATGATAGAATTAACAGCATTTACTTCTGTAAAATCCACTTGAGCTTTGTTTAATTTTGATACAGTCGATTGATAATTTTCGTCATTTTCTAAATGAACACTGAGTGTTTTTAACTGTTCTGTAACCCTTTGTTTAAGAATATTTATAGATGTAGCTAGCGTATTATCATTATAAATTTCATTCGCATCAATAGGAATTCCATAATGCACAGCAGCTTTACACGGATATTGTGTTGAATTTTGATAAGTAACACCCACAGGAACTACTTTTATTTTTACATCAGGATATTTTTCTATAGCACCAAACACAATTCTTGTAAACCCTTTGCTTAAAGTTCTTACCGTTCTATTTCTATTATCACTTCCTTCAGGAAAAATCATTAACGATTCCTTTCTATGAAGAATGTTAAAACATTTGTTAAAAACTTCTTCATTTTTTGCTAGTTGGTCAATGCCATCTCGCATTCTATAAATAGCAATTAAGTTTAAAGAATTTAGAATTTTTTTATAAATCGGATTTTTAAAAGCACCTGCTTTTACCAAAAAATAACTGGTTCTAACATTGTTTGTCGTTACAAGTAAAGGATCTACCAATCCGTTTGGATGATTTACGGCAAACAACACCGCTCCTTTTTTCGGAATATTTTCCTTGCCCACAACTCGTATTTTTTTTATATAAAAATACATTCCTATTTTTATATAAAAACGAACAGAACGAAACCAAAGTTGTGAATTTTTCATGTACTTAATAATTAATTTACTGATGATTTTCTTCCCCAATAACTTGCTAAAGCCATACCAGAAAAGATGTCCCAAATTCCCCAAAAAGCAGCTAATAAAGCCATACCGCCTAATCCTTCAAAAAAACCAAAAATTAATAATAAGCCCAATCCACCATTTTGTATTCCTGTTTCCATAGCAATGGTTTTGGTATCTTTTTTATTCAATCCAAAACTTTTTGCTGTATAAAAACCTAATACGTATGCAAAAATATTATGAAAAACGACCAAGAAAAACACAAGATGAATATATTCTGTAAAGATGTCTAAATTTTGAGAGAAAGCAATAAAAATGAGTGCAATAAATACGACCATAGAAAGTGGTTTCAATATTTTTTCAATTTTCTCTGCTATTCTAGAATTATAATGTTTCAGTAACATTCCACAAATTAAAGGAATTCCTAAAATTAGAGAAACTAATTTAAATAAGTCATAAGGGTTTAATGCAACTGTTTTTAAAATTACATCTGTTGGTTCATATAAACTTCCCCAAAATTGTAAATTTAGTGGAGTCATTACAATACAAACTAAAGTTGCAAAAGCGGTTAAACTTACAGACAATGCCGCATTTCCACCTGCCATTTTACTAAAAAAATTAGAGATGTTTCCTCCAGGGCAAGCTGCAATCATCATCATTCCTAAAGCAAAACTAGGGTGTGGTTTTATGAGTACTATGGCTAAAAAAGTACATGCGGGTAACAAAAAAAATTGAGACAAAACTCCTACAAAAACTATTTTAGGATTTTTAAACAATCGTTTAAAATCATCTATGGTAATGCCCAATGCAACACCAAACATAATAATGGCAATAGCAATATTTAAAATCCATAAACCACTTTCGTCAAAGTTTATTTTGATGGAATCTATGTCTATTTGGTTTTGCATTTTTTTGATTATGATGTCTCTTGTATAATTATTTAATTTTTAACAATTTACTTAACACTTTTTGTTTAAAATTATTTACCACATAGAACTATGTGAACTCTATGTGTTAAATGGTTATATAAAACACATCAATGGTAACTTGTTTTCTTATATCTATTCATATAATAAAGATAAAATTAATTATCTGAATACTAAAATATTAATACTAGAGATTGCCTTTAATAAGACAGGAATTTTAGTCTTTTTTATTAGATATGACAAAATGTTATACACCCACGCCTTTGATGATAAAGACTCAAAAAGCAAATAGGAAGTGTTTGGAAGAATGCTCCTATTCAGGTTAAATCCTGAATTTCATATAGGGTTTACCCCCTAAACAAAGAGTTTTTTCACGGTATTTTTTATCTTTATTTTCTAATGAAATTAAGATTTAGTACGTTTACTAAAAATATAAAAAAGACCACTTGAATTAAAAACCGCTATTGTATGAAACTTTCTTTATCAATACATTTTTCTATCTTATTGTTAGTAACCATTTGTATGTGGTTGGTTGGAAATTCGTTTTACGTAAATGAATTAATAAGCCACCCTCAATTTGATGTTAGTACTCCTTATTATATAGCCTTTATTGAAGATTTAAAAAATGAAACATATTATTATAATTTTTTCTTTCTTATAGATTTTGTTTGGGCAGCTATACTTTTGTTTTTTATATATAGAATATTAGATTTTTTAATAGAAAATAAAAATTCTTTAATAAACAAAAAGAAATTCTTTAAAATATTTGCTTCTCTTTTTATACTTACTTATGGTTTAGATTTTATTGAAGGTTGTTTGTATCTTACCTTTAACTTTCAGTTATTAGAAATTGTAAAACCAATAAAGGAATTCTTTTATGCTTGGGTGTTTTTAATATTTCTTTTTGTAGTCATTTATAAGTATAAATCTATATTAATTAAGTTTATAAATAACGCTAAAATTAGTTTACTTTTTATAATAATTGTTTCCTTTCTTATTGGTTTTGTAGATCAAGGAGGCGATATTCTTATTACCCTATTTGAAAGCAAAGTCAATTTGGTTTTAACACTTGTTTTACTATATGTAGTTGCCATTCCTACAGCGCATTATCCTGTTTATTTTAGATATTCTAAATATATGAATTCTAATAATTATGAATTTGTAATGAACAAGAAATTTAAACTTTTGTCTTTTGGTACTATTTATTTTGCCAAAAATAGTGATGCTAAAAAATTAGAAAAGCAATCAAAAAAAATAGCATATCAAGAAATTTTCTTAATGCAATTTTTAAGAAGATGTTTAGGCGTTCTCTTTTTTATATCATTCTTTTTTATGGTATTAAGTGCTTATGATAAAACGTTCAATACTAAAATAACAATACCCATTACTTCCCTTTTAGCAATTTTGTTATTTTGGTTTACTTGGAATTTTTCCAAATTAAAAGAAAAAGTAGATACTTCTTTTAAGAAAAAAACTTATGACGATGAAAAAAACACAAAAAGAATAGAACGTTTTATTTTCATTATTAAAATGACACCATATATTTTATTTGTCATAGGAATACTTATACTGTATTTTTTAATAGGAGGTGTTGAGTGGTCAAAACAGTATATGGTATTTGTTATAATTACTAATTTTTTACTAGCAATTTCATATATCATTTTTATTGTAGGCAGATCTTATCTAAAATATGTATTCTATTCAGAGAGCTATACAAACAAGTTTTTAGAAGCAAATCCACAAGCGTATATAAATGAAACTGTCAAACAAAAAATAAAACCTTCAAAAAAGATATTTAGTTTTATTTCTCAATTTAGCAATAATATTGTGTACCTAAAGTTGATTTCAGTAATAGGTTTTTTATGTGTGTTCTTTTTGATTTATTTGAATTTTAATTGGAGTGCAATTCACACGGTAAATCCAATTCCTATTTTTTTGATGTATTATATGGGATATTATGGCATATTAGTCATATTTATTAAACATAGAAAATATTATCTTCAAGAGAAAAACCAAGTATTAGCAACTAATTTAGAAGATATAAACAAATATAAAAGTTGGTGGAAAAATTATATTCCAGATATTTTAGCAATCCTTATTTTAATAGGAATGTATAGCACCTTTACAGGAAATGATTTGCATGAATTGCAAACGCTAGAAAGATCTGACCCTACAAGTGAATTGACACTTAAAGAGTATGAAAAATCACTTCTAAAAAAAGAGAAACATTATTTTGCAGCATCTTATGGCGGTGGTTTAAAATCCAATTTATGGACCATGCTTTTATTAGACACACTAGAAAATAATGATAAAAGCGACTTTTTTGAAAACGCACGATGTATTTCAACTGTTTCTGGAGGATCTGTTGGAACCGTAAATTATGCCTATCTAAAAGCAAATAACATTCAAAATAGAAGCAAAAGGATAGAGCAATTAGGAAGATTAAATTCACTTTCTTTAGACTTTATTTTTGCTTTAGGAAGAGATTGGTTAAGTGAATTAGTACCAAATCAAATCGTTAAATTTAAAGGAAAAGACCGTTCTTTCTACGGTATGAAACAGCATCTATTTGCAATTGATAGTTCAAAAGTAAAAGAAGAAAAAACCTTCTATACGACCTATCATAAAATAAAAAATTCATTTCCGCCACTAATTATCAATTCTACATCTTTAAGAGGTCGATATGCAAACTCATTGTCTTTAGTGTTAGATTCCACGTTATATAAAAATTACGATTCTATTTTTCCAGGAGCTATCAATATTTTAGGCTCCGAAAAAGGGCGAGAACTGTCTTTATACCGAGTAGCTTCTATGAGTAATCGATTTCCTTTTTTAAGCCCAGCAGCAAAAATAAAAACCAAAGGTTATTTTTTAGATGGCGGAATTTTTGAAAACTCAGGGTTGCTAAGCGCACATAGTTTTGCTAATTATTTACTATCTAAAAAAGTAATCAAAAAAAATGATACAGTAAACAATATTAAGTTTGTCAATTTTGTCAATTCCAAAGAAGAATACATTTTACAATTTATTGAAGATAACGAAATATTTTTAGGCAAAGAAAAAGAAACCCCAGAAATAGTTGGTGTGTTAAATGCAGTTTCAGCAACAGGATTAAATCCAAGATATATAAAAGAATTTATTAAAAATAAGTATAAGTTAATTTCTATTTACTTACCACATTATTTTACGTTTAATGACTTAAAAAAAATGTTAGGCGGTTTTCCTGATTATAAAAAAGGAAAACTTAAAGAGATACTGCAAAAAATTAAAGCAAATAACGATACAATTAAATTAGTATTGGATTCTACAGACTATTACAACCGAAAAAAATGGGGAATTGTACAACCAGCCACAGGAAGGTTGTTAAGTGAGGCTTCCGTAAAATATCAAAAAATGATGGTGAATTTTCATCCAAATGTCATCAAAGAATTAAAAAAATTAGAAAAATCGTCTTCTTTAAAAAAATAGGCTGTGCTTTAAAAATGATTATCAAATGTCGTTTTAAGGCATCAGAAAAAAATTCCAAAAGGTACTAGTAATACCAATTTTCAAATCACTGTTTTTTACACTCCTCTTCTAACCGTCCTGTTTGTCTCCTTGTAAGGGTCTCACGAAAAATGAGTCAATAGTATATGAGGCTTTTTCAGAAAGACAAGCAAAATGAAAAACAAGAAGTTTTAAGAGTGTACTCTACAGTCTAGCTTTGAAAAATATTCCTCCTTTTTCACACTCTTTTTTAAAGATTTTTATAACCGTTTTCTAGCAATTCTAGATTGTTTTTTTACCATATACTCTTACTAATCATAAAAATGCTAGAGTACCACGCTATATTTTTATTTCATTTGAATAGTGTGTATCTATTTGAAAAAGAATGATTTATCAGTAAATTTTATTCAAGCTAAAATTGGTTTTCTATTTGTTCTTGTGACTTTAACTTTAATGTAGTGTCATATCAACATAATATAAAATTAAACAAATTTATGAAGAAACTTTTATTATTAACATTAGCGCTTATAGTGGTAAATACAAGCGCACAAGAGAATTTGATTTACGAAAAAGATTCTCTAGAATCCCCTATTAACAGATGGACAATAGGTCTTGCTTATAGTTCCGTTGAGAATAACGGAAATGGGAGTGGTAACCCATTTAACAACTTTTTTGCATTTAAAAAAGAAGATGCACATAGCGGTATTCCTATTAGATTGAACATTGAATATAGATTAGGCGATTTGTTTGGTCTTGAAGTTTCAGGAAGTTTAAATAAATGGAATGCAAATGAAGGCTATATGGATAGTGAGATTATAACTGAAGATTATAATTATTTTGCCATAGATGCAGGTCTAAAAATTTATTTAGATGAATTATTTCTTGACGAATTTATAAATTGGGGGCTAGCTTCAGACTGGTTAGACGTATATGTTACGGGTGGTGTTGGTTATTTTAAAATTAATGAAGGAGGCACTACTGGAAATATAGGTATGGGAGCTAACGTTTGGGTAACTAAAAATTTAGGAGTAGGTGCTTATTGGGTTGCTAAATGGGCACTTGATGACATACCTGCAAAATATGATACAAACCATACACAATATTCTTTAGGGTTGACATACAGATTTAACTATAAAGATGAAGACGAAGATGGAATATATGATTATAATGATCGTTGTCCAAATATACCAGGAACAAAAGCAGGAAGAGGTTGTCCAGATGCAGATGATGAAACTCCAGTAATAGTACAAGATTATGATAGCGATAATGACGGCGTGATAGATAGACTAGATAAATGCCCAAATATAGTTGGTGTAGCGAACTATGACGGTTGCCCAATACCAGATAGTGATGGTGACGGGGTTTTAGACGATGTTGACAATTGCCCAAAAACTGCTGGTGCAATTAGCAATAAAGGTTGCCCAATATTAGATTCTGATAATGATGGAGTTATAGACAGTGCAGACAAGTGTCCAGAAATTGCTGGTGTTGCTAGCAATAATGGTTGTCCAGAAGTAAAAGTTGTTGATGTTGTAGAAATTGAACGATTATCAAAACAAATACAATTTAATACCAATAAGGATACTTTTACAGAAGAAACATATTCAATTTTACAGCATGTAATTTCTTTTATAAACACATATCCAAATTCTAGATTTAGAATTGAAGGACATACAGATAGTGTTGGAAAAGAAGAATCTAACAGAAGATTATCTCAAAGAAGAGCGGATGCCGTAAAAGCGTATCTAGTTCGTAAAGGTGTTTCTGAACATAATTTAGAAGCTGTAGGATATGGAGAAACACAACCTATAGCGTCTAATATGAGTAAAGATGGAAGAAGAATGAATAGACGTGTAGAGATTTTTCAAATTGATTAATAGTGTTGCCATAGTAATTTATAAAAAAAGGATGATTTTTTAAAATCATCCTTTTTTTTTGGTCTTGCTCTATTTTACTAGCAATTAATTTTATACAGTTTTTTTAACTATTTATTGAAGAACGATTTTCTTGCTTATCGTTCCTTTCTCTGTTTTAAGATGTACCAAATAAATACCTCCTTTTGATATATTTCCTATAGAAATAGAACTCGTGCTTTCTGTAATTTTTTCTTCCAAAATTACTTTTCCTACCACATCATATAGGGTAACGAGTGTATTTCCTTCTGGCAATCCTGAAAAGTGTATTTTTTGATTTGCGTTATATATAGCAACAGAGACTAAATCTACATTGGAAACTCCTAAAGCTTGAGTAGAAGTATGGATATAAAATCTTCCAACTCCGTCTAAAACTTCGGATAGAGTAACTGT
>JBMYWO010000026.1:0-9617 GCA_049607505.1 Polaribacter sp. | reverse complement strand
TTTGCTTCTTTATCTTCCAAATATATGTTTACATCTGTTGGTAAATTCATTGCTTCAACAGAGAATGTAATTTCTTTGCCTGCGTCTGCTTTTACGCCAATAGGAATAACCATCGATTCTAAATCTGTATTGGGTAAGGACTGTATTTGATATTTATTTCCTTGATTGTCTGCAAGCAAATGTGAATAGATTTCAAAACTGTTTTGAGTTCCACCAAAAAGTTCTCCATCATATCCATTATCAAAACCGGTGGTTGCACTTTCGTAATAATAGATTTCGGCATATCTGCTAGTGGTTTCGTCTGCGACTACTAATTTTATTTCTGGTACGGTTTGTCTTTGAAATGTATCGGTAGCTTCATGGCTTTGATTGGCTTTTGCAAAAGTAATAGTACCTGCTGTTCCGCATTCAACAAAGAAACCTTGTCCTGGTGCTACTTTAAAAGCATTGACGGTAACTTTTGTGTCATATATATCAGTGGCTTGATTCCAAACCCAGATGGTTTCGGTATCTAACTGACCTGTATTGGTTGTTAAGAATGTTCCACTATTTATATACGAAGGGTAGGGATTACCAATTAAATTGAACGCATCTCCAGCACCTATTGTAATTGCTTGGGTTACATCATTGGTGTTGAGAGTTCCTTTAAAAGAAATATCGCCTGGTGTAGCTAATCTTACGGAATATCCTTGTCCATTATTTATAGCACCACTAGAATTTAATTCTTGATAATCCCATCGGTCATTAACATCGGTTTGTGTATTGTCATAGGGTGCTAATCCAATATTTGTAGAAGATCCTGTAGCAAAGGTATGGTTGTCTATTAAATTGTCTATGGTTTCACCTACTACGGGTGCAGCAACTAAATACCATTTGTCTGTTGCTGATAATGTTCTCTTATAAGTAACATCTCCAGCTACTGTAGATTGTGCAATAAAAGTAGATCCTGAAGCTAGTTTTATACTTTTTACATCAACAGCAGAAGCAGCTGTTGGGTAATTTGTTAAACCACCTGGTATAATTACATCATTTGTTGTTGTTGGAACCGCACCAGTATCCCAATTTCCAGCTGTTGCCCAATCTCTACTATCTGTTCCTGTCCAAACAACTCGTGAAGTAAACTTTCCTGTAAACATTCCTCTCCCGTAGGTAGAAGCTAGTATTGTATTGTCTGAAGTTCTAAAATCAAAAGAAGTAACAGGAACACCAGACATTCCGTTATAAGACTGTGTCCAACTAGGAGAAGCATCTTTAAAATTACCTGTACTCCAAACTCCAAATTCTGTTCCTAGAATCACTTCATCATTATTTAACGGATTCATTAAGATAGCTTTTACAGGAATGTCTGGCAAATCTCCTTCTTTATTAGCCCAACTTGTTCCTCCATCTGTAGTGTACCAAACACTATCAACTCCAAAATTATGGAAGGTTACTAATATTTCATCTTCATTAGCTCCAAACTCTATAGCAGAAACACTTCCTAAAAAAGATCCTCCAGAAATGTTTGTTATAGTTGGGCTAGCATTTACATTTTCTACTTTTGCTAAAGTACCATCACTAGTACCTACAAAAATTGTTGAAGAAGCCATTGTATAAGGAGATACTTTTATAGTTGAGATATTACTTAAAAGGGCATGAGAAAAAGTTGCTCCTGCTACTGTACCTGTTATTCCACTATATCTAGCAAGTTGAGTTGACGACCACTTTGTATATAAAATATCTAAATTATCATCTAATTCCATAGGGTTGATAAAATCTCCTGAATTTGATTGATTAATATAAATTCCAGTACCATTATAAGGCAAATTTAATCTTAATATATTATTATATACATAAGATACAATCATATAACTCTCATCTTTATCTATAAAACAAAAACCACCGTCGCCTCCAAAAACTTCAATAGTACCATTAACTCCAGAGGAGGCACCATTTACAAATTGAGTTCCATTGTCTTGGGCTCCTGCTAATAAGAGTTCTGGACTTGTACCTTGCCCAATAGATCCTTTGTAAAATTGGGTTACATTATAATCTTTATTTCTTGCACTTATGGCTGTAGTACTTGAAGATGCTCCTGATAATGAAGAGGCATAATATACACCACCGTCATTCCCATTTACTGCAATATCTGAATTTGTAGGATGAAATGCCCAACCGTGTTGGTCTGCGTGGACTAAAGGAACATTTAAAGCAGCCAAATCATTATTATTAGACCATTTAGATATTTGTGTCCAAGAAGTTCCACTATCTGCGGTTCTAAAGAGATCAATCCCTCCTACATAGGCTATGGCATCATTGTTTGGATCTACTGCCAACATTAAATCATAAAATGCTTGTCCCCGTGTAAAATCATTTGCAGGAATACCTGTATCTACATCATCTGGTAATGCTAATGTGGTAGGAGTAGTAGCAAAAGCGTCTGTTGTTAAATAAAGACCTACAGGGTCTGTTGTTAATTGAGCTAATATATATATTTTATCTGCATCTGTTTTAGACACTGCTATTTCTGTCCTTCTTGCATTTGATACTGTATGTTTTAGCGTAAACGTATTTCCATTTGTACTACTATATACTGATCCTCCACTATCTCCATATATATTTCTAGTAGTACTTATCCATAAAGTATTATCAGATCCTATTTCCAAATTATTTGGTGCTTCTGGTCTTCCTGATACATTATCAAAAGTAACTCTATTCCAATTTGTTCCAGTATCTGCGGATTTAAAAAGACCATAATCAGAGAGACCTATAAATGTACTTACTGGACTTCCTGTATAGTAACGTCCGCCAACACTTACAAAGACTTCAGAGTCATTTGTAGTAGCACTATTTCCGTCTGCATCTCTTACTACAATATCTGTAGTGTAATAGGTTCCTGATACAAGATAATTTCCTCCTGTTGTTGTAGCTCCTCTTACCCTATACACATTTGTCCATGTAGCTCCTCCGTCCATAGACCTCCAAACACCATTCCCCAAAGCATCATCTCCTGTATATAATTCACCAGTACCTATATACATAATTTGAGAATTATTGGGGTCAACGGCCATACAACTTATAGCAAGGTTTTCATCAATGCCTACTTGAGTCCAAGATGAATTTGCATCCGTAATATCATTATTTACCCAAAGACCTCCACTCACTCCGCCTGCAAAAACACGTTTATGAGTAGCATCATTGGGGTCAAAGAGTACTACTCTTGTTCTCCCACCTACGTTGTTGGGACCTCTTTCTTCCCAATCGCAGTCAATTCCGTCCCCAGGAGCCCTAGACGAACGCATTGCTTTTAACTCTTCTTTAAGGGCTTCCAAATTTTCTGGATGTGTTCTTCCTGTATGAGGATTCATCTCTAACAAATATTTTTCTTCATAATATTTGTTTGGAGGAATTCCTTGTGCTTTTCTTTCCTTTTTGGTTAATTGTAAAGTTTTGCTAAAAGGATGCTCTTTCTGCATTTTAGCATAGTTCTCTTGTACTTTTTTAATGTCTTCTTTTTCTATAAAAAATTGATAGCCAAAAGTGATAGAAATTAATAAAAACAGCGTAATTAATAGCTTTTTTTTCATAATAATAAGGGTTTTTAATTAGTGTTTAAAATAATGAACTCATTATTTTTCTCTAAAGATACAACAATTTTATTGTTTACGCTTCGCATCAATACTTAACGTAGCATGTGGCACTAATTTTAAACGTTCTTTTTGAATGAGTTTTCCTGTAACTCTACACACTCCGTATGTTTTATTTTCTATACGCAATAGAGCATTTTTTAGGTCTCGTATAAATTTTTCTTGTCTAATAGCTAGCTGCACATTGGCTTCTTTGCTCATCACTTCAGAGCCTTCATCAAAAGATTTGAATGATGGTGAAGTATCATCCGTTCCGTTATTGGCATCATTTTTATACGCACTTTGTAATAAAGCCAAATCTTCTTCTGCTCTCGCTATTTTTTTTTCGATAATTTCTTTAAACTCTTGTAAGTCCTCATCTGAATATTTAGGTGTAGTTTCTTGCATAATCTTACATTTTTTGTATTAATATTCTACTTTTTATAGTGTCAAATTCAATGGCTGTACCTTCTTTCAATGTATCAACAAAAACCAATTCTTTGGTCAATGTTTCGCTCATAATATACGCTTTATTCTCATTGATAGACTGTTGCAGATTTTCAAAATTTAATACCGTCAATTTAATGGTATCGGTAACTTCTAACCCCGCATCTTTACGTGCATTCTGAATTCTATTCACCAATTCTCTGGCAATTCCTTCTTTGCGTAAATCATCTGTAATGCTAACATCTAAAGCAACTGTTAAAGCTCCTTCATTGGCTACTAACCAACCCTCTATATCTTTAGATGATATTTCTACATCCGAAAGTTCTAAAGTAATATTTTTCCCGTTAATTTCAATAAGGGTATTTCCTGTTTTTTCTATTTTATTAATATCTTCTTGGGTAAACTGCTGAATTTCAGTAGCTATCAAACGCATGTCTTTACCAAATTTTGGCCCCAATGTTTTAAAATTTGGTTTAATTTGTTTGATTAAAATACTTGAAGCATCCTCTAAAAGTTCAATTTCTTTAATATTTACTTCGTGTTTTATCAAATCAGAAACGGCTAAAATTTCCTCTTTTTGCTGCTCATTATCAACAGGAATCATAATTTTTTGTAGTGGTTGACGTACTTTTATTTTCTCTTTTGCTCTAAGAGATAATACCAAAGATGATATGGTTTGTGCATTTTCCATTTTTCGTTCTAAATCCTTGTCAACAAAACTTTTATCCAATTTAGGAAACGTTGCCAAATGAATGCTTTCATACGTTTCTTTTTGAGTTACAGCATTCAAATCTTGATACAACTTATCCATAAAAAACGGCGCAATGGGTGCTCCTAATTTTGCAATGGTTATCATACACGTATATAGTGTTTGGTAGGCAGAAATTTTATCGGTTTGATAATCGCCTTTCCAAAAACGCCTTCTACTTAAACGCACATACCAATTGCTCAAATATTCTTGTGTAAAATCGGATATGGCTCTTGCAGCTCTTGTAGGCTCATAATCAGCATAAAATGAATCTACCTTGGCAATTAATGTATGTAATTCTGATAAAATCCATCGGTCTATTTCTGGTCTTTCTGCCAAAGGAATATCTGCTTCTTTATACTGAAATTGATCAATATTTGTATATAAAGAAAAGAACGAATAGGTATTGTACAAGGTTCCAAAAAACTTACGTTTTACCTCTTCAATTCCGTCTAAATCAAATTTTAAATTGTCCCAAGGGTTTGCATTGGCAATCATATACCAACGTGTTGCATCTGCACCATACGTTTCTAAAGTTGTAAACGGATCTGTTGCATTTCCTAAGCGTTTGGACATTTTTTGTCCATTTTTATCTAAAACCAATCCGTTAGAAACCACATTCTTATAGGCAATATCATCAAAAATCATCGTTGCAATTGCATGTAAAGTATAAAACCAACCACGTGTTTGGTCAACGCCTTCGGCAATAAAATCTGCCTTCCTCCAAGTTTTATCAACTAATCCTTTGTTTTCTTGGGGATAATGCCACTGTGCATAAGGCATAGCACCTGAATCGAACCAAACGTCTATTAAATCAGATTCTCGTTTCATGGGTTTTCCTGATGGTGAAACCAATACAATTTCATCTACAATATTTTTATGTAAATCTATTTTCGCATAGTTTTCTTCGGAATTGTTGCCCACTTCAAAATCAGCAAAAATATCTTGTTTCATGATTCCTGCATCAACAGATTTTTCCATCTCTTGTTTCAATTCTTCCACAGAACCAATACAGATTTCTTCTTTCCCATCTTCTGTTCGCCAAATTGGCAATGGAATTCCCCAATAGCGAGAGCGCGATAAATTCCAATCATTTGCATTGGCTAGCCAATTTCCAAAACGTCCTTCTCCGGTTGACTTTGGTTTCCAGTTAATGGTTTTGTTTAGCTCGTGCATTCTTTCTTTTACACGGGTAACTTTGATAAACCAAGAATCTAACGGATAGTATAAAATGGGTTTGTCTGTACGCCAACAATTTGGGTAACTATGTTTGTATTTTTCTACTTTAAAGGCTTTGTTTTCTGTTTTTAATTTGATAGCCAATTCAACATCCACCGATTTTTCGGGTGCTTCGCCATCATTATAATATTCATTCTTTACATATTTGCCTGCAAATTCTCCCATTTCTGGACGAAAACGACCTTGTAAATCTACCAACGGAACTAAATTATCGTTCTCATCTTTTACTAATAATGGTGGAATTTCAGGTGTTGCTTGTTTTGCCACCAAGGCATCATCTGCTCCAAAAGTGGGCGCAGTGTGTACAATTCCTGTTCCATCTTCTGTGGTTACAAAATCGCCTGCAATCACCCTAAACGCATCTTGTGGATTGTTGTATGGTAAGGCATATTCTAACAATTGTTCATATTTGATACCTACCAAATCTTTACCCAAACATTCTGCTAAAATTTTATATGGAATTTTTTTATCTGATGATTTATAGTTTTCTATTGTTGAAGAATCTTCAACCTGAACAAATTTTTTGTCAAACTGTTTTGAAACCAAATTTTTTGCCAACACAACTTTTGTTCTTTCATACGTATATTGATTAAAAGTATCAACTAAAACATACTCAATTTTTGGGCCAACAGTTAATGCTGTATTACTTGGAAGCGTCCAAGGGGTTGTAGTCCAAGCAAGAAAGAAAATCCCCCTAGCCCCCAAAGGGGGAATTAGCTTGTTTGTGGCAAGACTAAAGGCTTGAGTAAGCCGCTCCAAGTTTCCCCTTTCGGGGGATAGGGGGAACTGCGCAATGATTGTAGTATCGGTAACATCTTGATAGGTATCTGGTTGGTTTAGTTCGTGTGAACTAAGTCCTGTTCCTGCTTTTGGTGAATACGGCTGAATGGTATAGCCTTTGTAAATTAATTTTTTGTCATAAATCTGTTTTAGCAACCACCAAACCGATTCCATATATTTGGGTTCGTAGGTAATGTAGGGATCGTCCATATCTACCCAATAGCCCATTTTTTGGGTTAAATCGTTCCAAATATGGGTATAACGCATTACGGCTTTTCTACAAGCAGCATTGTACTCTTCCACAGAGATTTTTTTACCAATGTCTTCTTTGGTAATTCCCAGTTCTTTTTCTACACCCAATTCTATGGGCAAACCATGCGTATCCCAACCTGCTTTACGCTTTACTTGGTAGCCTTTCATGGTTTTGTAACGAGGAAAAATATCTTTGATAGCACGTGCCAATACATGATGAACCCCTGGAAGTCCGTTTGCTGAAGGCGGTCCTTCAAAAAACACGAATGGTTTTGCGCCTTCTCTGGTGGTTACACTTTTTTCGAAGATGTTATTTTCTTGCCAATAGGTTAATATTTCTTCTGCTACTTTTGGTAAGTCAAGTCCTTTATATTCAGGAAATTTCACACTCATTTTCTGTGGTTTCTTAATAAGAATGCGAAATTAAGAATTTTCTTGTAAATTTTGATAACTAGAAGTTGGAAAAAAGAAGCCCTTAAGTTTTGGGTATTTTACAGCTATAAAATTCAAATAATTTAGTATCTTTAGGGGTATGAAAAAGGATAATACAATACGGTTATTTCACGACAAAAAAGTTCGTGTTCATTGGGACAATGAGCAAGAAAAATGGTATTTTTCAATTGTTGATGTAATTGAGATACTTACTGATAATGATCATCAAAAAGCAAGGAATTATTGGAAAGTCCTCAAGCACAGGCTAAAAAAAGAAGGAAATGAAACGGTTACAAATTGTAACCGTTTGAAAATGATCGCCAGTGATGGCAAAATGAGGTTCACGGATGTAGCAGACACCGAGCAACTTTTACGACTTATTCAATCCATTCCTTCACCTAAAGCTGAACCCTTTAAAATGTGGTTGGCAAAAGTTGGGTATGAGAGAATTGAAGAAACAGAAAACCCAGAATTGGCTTTTGACAGAGCTATGGAAACCTATCTTAAAAAAGGATATTCCAAAAACTGGATTAATCAGCGTTTAAAAAGTATTGAAGTTAGAAAAGAATTGACAGATGAATGGGAAGAAAGAGGTGTTAAAAAAGGGTTAGAATACGCCATTTTAACGGATGAAATTACCAAAGCATGGAGTGGTTTTACGACCAAGCAGTACAAAAACTTCAAGAGTCTTAAAAAAGAAAATCTGCGCGATAATATGACCAATTTGGAATTGGTTTTAAATATGCTAGGGGAAGTTTCTACAACTGAATTGTCAAAAAAACATAAACCTCAAACACTCAAAGATAACAAACTGATTGCCAAAAAAGGTGGCGGTGTGGCGGGAACTGCTCGTAAAAATTTAGAAAAGAAGTTAGGGAAAGGTATTGTCAGTTCTCAAAATGCGAAAAGCTTACAAGCAAAAGAAGACTACAAAAAGATTGAAAGGACGGGTGAATAGTAAAAATATTATAGAGATATTAAAAATGTACTAGATACTTCATTTAATGACGGGATTGAAAAGGGAGTCGAGAAAAACCGTTAAAAAGATGAGAGGTTTACTATTCAGAAAATCAAATAGATAACAGGATTGACAGAAAATGAAATTGAGAAATTGTTATAATGAAAGAGGAGTGTAAAATACAGTTTAGTTAAAATGGTATTCGTTCGTAATGAATATTAACGGTTAAAATATCTTTAAAATTTCAATTTGTAACCTTAAAAAGTAGATTTACAAACCAAATTACATTTAGAGTAATGAGTGAAAAAATTACTATTCCAGACGAAGTAATCATTAATAAAATATATGTTATTAGAGATCAAAAAGTAATGTTAGATAGAGATTTAGCAGGACTTTATGGAGTAGAAACAAAACAATTAAAAAGACAAGTAAGAAGAAACATAGAACGCTTTCCTTTAAGTTTTATGTTTGAATTAACCAAAGAAGAAAACAAAGAATTAAGGAGCCAAATTGGCACCTTAAAGCAAGGGTCTCATTTTAAATATCCTCCTTTTGTTTTTACAGAACACGGAATTTTAATGTTATCAAGTGTTTTAAATAGTGAGTTAGCTGTAAAAATGAGTGTGCAAATTATAGAAACCTTTGTTCAACTACGAAAATTAGCTAACAATTATGACGAAATAATGAGCAAGATAAATCAAATGGAATCACGCAACAATAATCAGTTTATTGAAATTTATGAAGTACTTCAACACTTATTATCTAAACCAGAAGAAAAACCTAGAAAAAAAATAGGTTATAACGTTGATGAAAATAGAAAAAGTTCATCTTAATTATAACGAATACCAAGTGTGAATAAATAATACAAAAAGGAAAAAACCACGGCAATAGTTGTGGTTTTTTTCGCTTTATTAAAAAATTTACTATTTAATTTTTGTGTAAATTTGTAAAATGACCCAACAAAAACAACTGCCTAAAATCAATTTTAACCTTAATAACTATATTTCAAAATTAGACACTTTTTTAAACTAACTGTTTTCAAAAAAATTTATATTGAAAACAAATTTATTGTTCAGACAGCAACAATTTAAGAAGAAATTATAAGACTATTTATCAATTAACAACACAATCAAAAAATGAAAAACATTGTATTATT
>JBMYWO010000025.1:0-20324 GCA_049607505.1 Polaribacter sp. | reverse complement strand
AAACTTTGCCAAAAGTACATAGTAAATTAATTTACGTATATGATTTCTTAAATATGTGGACGTTCTATGTAGAGGTTGTTGAAATTTCTAGTGAAGTGAAAAATGACATTCAAAAAACCATACTTTCTGTTGGTGAAATTCCTGCCGAAGCTCCAGAAAAAGAATTTAAAGCAGATGATTTAGGGAATAAAAACTCTGATGATATTGATGACGAATTTGGTCATTTTGATGATTTTGATTTTAATGAATATTGATACATGCTTGATTGTGTAATTATTGTTTGTTCTAAATCATATTTGGAAGTAGCGTTTTTTCGTCCAAACGCCTATGTATCTTTATGTCCCGATTGCTTTAGATAACTCTTAATTGAGTTGCAATATTAAAACCCAAATCGTATATTCGCCCACTGAAAATAAATTAACAAGATATGGCAGTTTTATCAAAAATTAGAGAACGTTCAATGTTCTTAATCATCATCATTGGTTTAGCACTTTTTGCATTTGTTTTAGACCCTTCTACAATAGGAGATTTCTTTAATTCAAGTAAAATAAATGAGGTTGGAGAAATAGATGGAGAAGCCATTTCTAGACAAGAATTTGCAACAGCTTTAGAGCAGTTTAAACAACAAAACGGAAATAGAGTTTCTGAAATGCAAGCAACCAAAACGGTTTGGGATAATATGGTAAGAAAAAAAATATACCAAAATCAGTTAGCCAAAGCAGGAGTTACGGTTGGTGAAGCAGATGTTTGGAACGAAATAAAAAACGCATCTTTTGTACAGAGCAACCCAGAGTTTTTGAATGAAGACGGTCTTTTTGACGAAAACAAATTCAAACAATTTTTAAAAGACACCGAAGAAAACGACAAAGCATTGTGGTCTCAATGGTCTAATTATATGAACCAAGTTAGAGACAATGCAGAAACAAATATGTACAATAATTTAGTAACAGCAGGTTTGGGGGCTTCCTTAAAAGAAGGAGAGTATGAATATTTTATAGACAATACAAAATTAGATGCTCAATTTGTATATGTACCTTATACGAGCATCCCAGATAGTTTGGTTTCGGTTAGTACATCAGAAATTGAAGCCTATGTAAAAGCAAATGCAAACGACTTTAAAGTAGAAGCAACTAGAGATATATCCTACGTTCAATTTAATATTACCCCAACTACAGAAGATGAAGAAGCCATTAAAAATGAGGTAACAAAACTCATTGAAGATGATGCTGATAGAAATATTTTAGGTTTAAAAAACACGACCGATTATACAGAATTTTTAAACGAAAATGGTTCTGATACGAATTTAGATGAGGATTTTAAATTTAACAACCAAATAAATCAAACTGTGGCAGATGAACTATTTGCAGGAACAAAAGGTGATGTTTTTGGACCTTATAAAGACAGTGGATTTTTTAAAATATCAAAAATTACAGAAGTTTCTAAAATGCCAGATTCTGTAAAAGCAAGCCATATTTTAATTCCTTTTATTGGTTCTCAAGCTGCAAATGCTCAAACTACAAAAACGGAAGAACAAGCCAAGAAAACTGCTGATAGTATTTTATCAGTCATAAAAAATAATAGATCTAAATTTACAGGGTTGGCAAAACAGTTTTCTTCAGATACATCAAATTCAGAAAAAGGTGGCGATTTGGGTTGGTTTAATTATGGAAGAATGACACCTGCTTTTAGAGATTTTTGTTTTATAAACAGACAAGGAACGATAGATGTTGTAAAAACTGTTTTTGGGTTTCATATTGTGAAAATTGAGCAACAAAAAAACAATCAAAAAGTTATTAAGCTAGCTACTTTTGGTAGAAAAATAATACCTTCTACGGCTACTGAAAATACTACCTATCAAAAAGCACAAGAATTTGCTTTGGAAGTTTCTAAAGACAAAAAGTTTTTTGATGTTGCAAAAAACAATAACTACACGGCAAAACCAGTAGTTGGTTTAAAAGTATTGGATGAAAATATTCCTGGATTAGGAAATGAAAGACAAATCATAAACTGGGCTTTTGGTAAAGATGCAAAACTAGGAGATTTTAAACGTTTCGATTTAGAAGGAAGTCATGTTGTAGCATTTATTACCAATAAAACAGCCAAAGGATTGATGCCTTCTAAAAAAGCCGCAAGCACAGTAAAACCAATTTTATTAAATGAAAAGAAAGCAAAACTGATTGTTGATAAATTTGACGGTACTACTTTGGCAGACATTGCCAAATCAAACAATACCAATGTAAGAACAGTAAGTGGTGTGAATTTAAAAAACCCTACACTTTCGGGAGTAGGCGCAGCACCAAAAATTGTTGGTGCTATGTACCATGCCGAATTGAATAAAGTATATAATAAAATTGAAGGAAGTAAAGGAGTGGTTGCTTTTAAAGTTACTAAAAAAGAGTTGCCAACAGCCTTACCAAATTATGATGCTACAAGAAAAAGAATTTCTGAAGCTAGAAAAAGACAAACATTTAAGATATATGAAGCCATTAAAAAAGCTTCAAATATAGAAGATAATAGAGCTAGTTTATATACAAATTAATTCATCAAAATACTTAAAGATTTCACCTTTAGAAATAACACTCCCTTTTTCTATTAAATCAAAAATTTCTAGATTTCTTTCAGTAGTATAGGCTTTTGTTCCTTTAAAAATTTCAACACTAGCATCCGTTGGATTTTTCATCAACCATTCAAAACCTTCTTGATCTAAAATATTTATTTTTTTATTTATTGTAATAGCAATTCTATGTATTTTGGTTTTTTCACATTTGAATAAGTTAGCCGAAGTTTCAGAAAAATGTTCTATATAATTTGTTTTTGTTAAAACATCATCCCAAACTACATCAGAAAAAACATTCATTTCGTCTTCTGCAAAATGTGGTTTTTCTTCTTTAATTTGACTCCACTCTTTTATATCTATACTTTGCGATGCTAAAAAATGAGCAAATTCTTGATGTAAACTCTCAAATTGTTCTTTGGTAAGTTGTCTGTATTTCATGTAAAAATTTGGAAGTGGGGGAGTTAGAAGTTGGAAGTAGAGGAGTTAGAAGTTGGAAGCATTAAAAAAAGCTCATTATTTCTAACGAGCTTTTTTTACTTTATTTAAAAGTAATTACTATTCAGCAATAACATCAAAAGTAATATCTGCAACAACTTCTCTGTGCAAACGTACTGATGCGTTGTACTTTCCTAATCTTTTTACAGAACCTCCAACAACTTTAATGAATTTTTTATCAATTTCTGTTCCTGCTTTTGCGATTGCTTCTGCAACATTGATGTTGTTTACAGAACCAAATAATTTGTCTCCACTACCAACTTTAGATGGTATTTTAAGCTCATATCCTTTAATTGTAGCTGCTAATTTATTGGCATCTTCAATTAATTTTGCTTCTTTAAAAGCACGTTGTTTTACGTTTTCTGCTAATACTTTTTTTGCAGAAGAAGTAGCTAAAACCGCTTGTCCTTGAGGGATTAAAAAATTTCTGCCATACCCATTTTTTACAGTTACAACATCATCTTTAAAACCTAAATTTTCTACATCTTGTTTTAATATTAATTCCATAATTTTCTACTTCTTTACTTATTTTAACATATCTCCAACGTAAGGCATTAACGCTAAATGACGCGCTCTTTTAATTGCTTGCGCAACTTTACGTTGATATTTTAATGATGTGCCTGTTAAACGTCTTGGTAAAATTTTACCTTGTTCGTTTACTAAATACATTAAGAAATCGGCATCTTTATAATCAATATATTTAAAACCTTTTTTCTTAAATCTACAGTATTTTGCTTCTTTTTTAGTTTCTATGTCTAATGGAGTTAAATATCTAACGTCTGCAGATTTACCTCCTTTTGCTTGTTGTTCTATGGATGCCATGTCTTATTTTTTTGTAGATTTAACACGTTCTCTTCTTTTTTCAGCCCAAGCTGCAGCATGTTTGTCTAGCCTTACAGAAAGGTAACGCATAACGCTATCATCTCTTCTAAATTCTAGTTCAAATGCAGCAATCTCTTCGCCAGCCACTTTGTACTCTAATAAGTGATAAAAACCACTTTTCTTTTTTTGAATTGGATACGCTAATTTTTTTAAGCCCCAATCTTCTTTAGAAATCATTTCGGCACCTTTAGAAACCAAATAGTCCTCAAACTTTTGTACTGTTTCCTTTATCTGAGTATCAGATAAAACGGGATTCAAAATGAAAACAGTTTCGTAATGATTCATAATTAAAAGTTTATTATTGTTAATTTTAAGCCTGCAAATATACTCAAAACAATTCCTTTTTTGATTTTTAAATGTATCTTTTTTATGTTAGGTTCAAACTTTGATTTAGAAGTTCGACATTGAAATTAATTTTGGCATTAAAAATATTACTTTATACCCTTTAATAACAATTGAATAGATGTTACGCCATTCCATTCGTTTTCATCTACAGAATAGGCAATATCAAAATCGTTTTTAACAGTAGTTATTTTATCACCCAAACCAAAACCAATGGCATTGTAGGTTTTTTTATCGGCACCAACAATAATATTTAGTTTTAAATGGGTTTTATCTGCACCAACTTGTTTTCCATAACCATTATCTCTTACAGAAGAAGTTTTAAAAACGGGTTTCATATTCTGCGGACCAAAAGGACCCATTTGTTGTATAATTCTAAAAAACTTGGGCGTAATTTCTGATAACTCAATGTCGGCATCAATAGAAATTTCAGGAATTAAAAGTTGTTTATCAATGCTATTGACAACAACTTCTTCAAATTTATTTTTAAAATGGATATAATTTTCTGGCAACAGCGTAAGCCCTGCTGCATACTTATGACCCCCAAATTGCTCTATAAACTCGCTACATTTTTCTAAAGCATTATAGATGTCAAAGCCTTTTACAGAACGGGCGGAAGCAGCTAACTTATCTCCACTTTTTGTAAAGACCAAAGTAGGTCTGTAATAGGTTTCTATTAAGCGAGAAGCCACAATACCAATAACACCTTTGTGCCAATGTTCATCAAAAACAACGGTTGTATATTTTTCTTTTTCTTCGTTTTTTTCAATTTGTAAAAGTGCTTCTTCGGTTATTTTTGTATCCAGTTTTTTTCTATCAGAATTAAATATTTCTATGGCAGATGCAAATTTAACTGCCGACTCGAAATCCATCTCTGTTAGGAGTTCTACCGCATAATTTCCGTGTTTTATTCTTCCCGCAGCATTTATTCTTGGAGCAATGATAAAAACAACATCCGTAATGGTTAATTTGGGTTTTTTTAGTTGATGAATAATTGCTTTTATTCCATTTCTTGGATGGGTGTTGATTACTTGCAAACCAAAATAAGCCAATGCTCTGTTTTCGCCATTAATAGGAACAATATCTGCGGCAATGGCAGTTGCTACTAAATCTAAATAAGGCACCAAATCTTTAATAGTTTCATTTCGTTTAGAACTCAACCCTTGAATCAATTTAAAGCCAACGCCACAACCACACAATTCATCAAAAGGATAGGTACAATCTTCTCTTTTTGGATTTAAAACAGCAACTGCTTTTGGAATTTTTCCGCTAGGTTTATGATGATCGCAAATAATAAAATCAATGTTTTTTTGGTTGGCGTAGTCAATTTTATCAATGGCTTTGATACCGCAATCTAAAGCAATGATCAAAGAAAAATTATTGTCTTCCGCAAAATCAATTCCCTTGTATGAAATGCCATAACCTTCTTCATATCTATCTGGAATATAAGTATCTATGTTAGAATAATAAACTTTTAAATAGGAAGAAATTAAGGATACCGCTGTGGTGCCATCTACATCATAATCGCCATAAATTAAAATATTTTCGTTTTTAGAAATTGCGGTTTCTATTCGCTGCACAGCAACATCCATATCTTTCATCAAAAACGGATTGTGAAGATCTTCTAAACTTGGGCGAAAGAATTTTTTTGCTTCATCAAAGGTTTTGATGTCGCGTAAGAGTAACAGTTTAGCAATGGTTTCATCAACAGATAAAGCCCTTGCTAGTGTATATATTTGTTCTTTTTCAGGCGGTTTTTTTAGATTCCAACGCATAGCAATTTTGTATTGGATTTTTTAATTAGTATATAAAATTGTCCGATAAAAAACGTGTGCTAAATTCACCGTATTTTAATAACAGTACTTATTTTCTTTCAAACCAATTTTCAACTTTTAGATTATTGAAATGCTTAAAATCCTTTATGTTATCTGTTACTAATGTCAAATTATTCACGATTAAACTTTCTACTTTCTTTAATTTCTTTTGCGATTTCTTCAGGTGATTTTTCAGATCCAAAAGCTCCAAAAGATTTAAAAAAATCGTTATCTCTACTTCTTCGTTTTCTTTTTAGAGATTTCGTAAGTTTTTCTAACAATTCTATTTTACTAATTGAATTTAGTCCTTCAAAAAGATTTGAATAGGTATTTACTATATATTTTTCGGTAATTGTCATTATTTTATTAGAATTTATTCAAAAATACAATTTTATCTTCGATTAAATAATTCTAATTCAAACTCTGCTAAAGTTAAATTATTTTTATCTGCAATTTTTCTTATGGCATTAATTATTCCTAAATACTTTTCTAGGTCTGTTATTTTAGTCCATGATATAATAGGTCTTATTCTAGCTTTTTCTTGTATAATTCTATCAACAGGAAAATGGGGAGGTGTTTCTATTTTATTAAGAGTCCATTGATATTTTAGAAAAAGATTTAACAATTTTTGACTTACACCAAAATTCAATCTTCCATTATTTAAAATAGATTTAAAATTTTTAGAAAAATCACTTAATTGATTGATGCTTTCTATATGGCCCTTTTCATTAACTTTACTTGAATAAAAAGGTAGTATTACGTTTTCAATATGGTTTCTTAATTTTGTTTTGAAATCTTTTCTTTCAATTTCAGTAACTTTTTTGTTTTTATAGATATTTGCTCTTTGGAATGCACCATTAAAAGTCAAAATCCAAATTTCGTTTTGTATAAATGAGTTTTTCATAAAGTCATTTTTTATGTAAATAAATTGACGTTTTTACCTCTGCAAATTGCCTGAACATTTCCATAACACCACAGTATTTTTCTACGGATAAATTGACGGCTTTGTTAATTTTTTCTTCGTTTAGTTGGTTTCCATAAAAGTGATAATCAACCTGTACTTTATGATAAAACCTTGGATGTTCTTCTGTTAATTCTGCGGTAACTTCAATGTTGAAATCATCGGCTTCTGCACGCATTTTTTTTAGAAGAGAAACGATATCTAAACCAGAGCAACCTGCTAAAGATGAAAGCATTAAAGCTTTGGGTCTTAATCCATTGTCGTTTCCTCCGTGTTCAGCAGAAGTATCAATAAAAATTCTATGCCCGCTAGGATTATCAGTTTCAAACTGCATATTTTTTTTCCAAGTTGTTGTTACTGTATTTGTTGCCATTTCAGATATTTTTTAATCCATTAAAAGTTGATACAAATTTAATGATAATAAAATTGTGACTTGATAATAATTTCGGGTATATGGCGTTTTTACGAATGCTTGTTGTTTTAAGATTTAATTAACACCTAAAAAAGTAACGCTTTAAATTTTATGATGTCTTTCTAATATATTAACATCACTTTAAGAAGTATCATCAATAATGATAAATACTTTAGCTAAATCATCCTAATTTACATAATCAATCACAAGTATGTTTAAAAAAATTTTAGTTTTATTCATCCCCTTTTTATTTGCAAATCGTTTCCTTGCACAAGAACTCAATAAAGATCGAAAAAAAATTAAAACAACAAGAATTACCAAACCTCCAAAAATTGACGGAATTTTGAGTGATGATGCTTGGAAAAATACGGAAATCTGTAAAGATTTTGTCATTTTAAGACCCGATAACGGAAAACCTGTTGCAAAAGAATATGAAACAGAAGTAAAAGTAATCTATGATGATACTGCTATTTATATTTCTGCAATGATGTTAGACCCAGACCCAAAAGGGATTCCTATGGAATTTGCTACTAGAGATAATTTTAGTCAAGCAGATTTCTTTTTGGTTACTATCAATCCAAATGACGATGGTCAAAACCCTTTTGAGTTTGTTGTACAAAGTACAGGGAATCAAGGTGATGCAAAAGTATCTAATGGGAATGAAGATTTTGATTGGAGTGCAGTTTGGGAAAGTGCAGCAAAAATAACTAAAAAAGGTTGGAATGTAGAAATGAAAATTCCGTACAGAGCCTTACGTTTTGCAAATAGACCTGTGCAATCTTGGGGATTTAATTTTCATAGAAGGTTAGAAAAATTGAATGAACAACATACGTGGACTCATATTGATAATGCTGTGGGTAGGTGGACACAATATGACGGTTTAATTGAAGATTTCAGAGATATTAAACCACCAACAAGATTAAATTTATATCCGTATGCATCTGCAACCACAAACACTTTTGAAGGAACTACCGATTTTGATTGGAGTGTGGGGTTGGATTTAAAATATGGTTTGACAGAAAATTTTACACTAGATGCAACTCTAATACCCGATTTTAGTCAAGTTGGTTTTGATGATGTAGTGCTAAATCTAGGGCCTTTTGAACAACGTTTTACGGAACAACGTCAGTTTTTTACCGAAGGGACAGAATTATTTAACAAAGGAAGATTGTTTTACTCAAGAAGAATAGGAGGAGCTCCTATAGACCAATTTGATGTTGAAAGTTCACTTTCTACAGATGAGGAAATTATAAATTATCCAGAAAAGGTAACTATGCTAAATGCTATTAAAGTTTCTGGAAGAACAAAAAAAGGGTTAGGAATTGGAATTTTTAATGCCATAACCCAAAAAACAGAAGCCACTATAAAAGATACTATAACAGGAACCACTAGAAAAGAAGTTACAAACCCTTTTTCCAACTATAATATTTTAGTATTAGACCAGCAGTTTAATCAAAATTCTACAGTAACTTTAATCAATACAAATGTTACCAGAGATGGGCGTTTTAGAGATGCCAATGTAACCGCTTTAAGTTGGCATATAGAAACCAAAGATAGTAAATACAATGTTGACGGTTCTATAAAGATGAGTAACATTTCCGATGATGTGGACAACCCAAATACAGGATATACTTTTGACAATAGCTTTGGCTATAGATCTGGGCATTGGTATTGGGAATTGGGTTATAATTTTGAAAATAAAGATTTTAATCCGAATGATTTAGGTATTTTATTTAGTAATAATGAGCAAGTAATTTATGGTAGTGCAGGTTGGAGAACTTTACAACCCACTAAAAAATTCAATCGATATAATTTTAATTTTTATAATAACGCTCAATTTCAACACTTTTCTGGTATTTATACAGGATATCAAGCTGGTTTTGGGGCTAGCGCACAAACAAGAAAACGTTTTTCTTTTGGCGGAAATTTAAATTACGGTACTGAAAATAGAGATTATTTTGAACCAAGACAAGGCAGTACAAGTGGCATCTATTTTTTACGTCCCGAAAGAAAAAACATCAATGGTTGGATTTCTACCAACTCTCAAAAAAGATTAGAAATCAATGCAAACGCATTTTATACAGGATATACTAACAATCCAAAAGTTGGTTATGGTTTTAGCATAGCACCACGTTATCGATTTAGCAATCTATTTTCGTTGCGTTATCGATTAAATTATAATACAACTCATGATGACCAAGGCTATGTAGATGAAGATTCAAGTAATGTCATTTTTGGACAAAGAGACAGAAAAAATTATACCAATACCATTTCTGGAAAATATAGTTTTAGCACCAACTCATCATTATCGTTAAGTTTTAGACACTACTGGGGTTCCGTAAATTATAACCGATATTACAATCTAAATTCAGAAGGCGGTTTAGATGCAAATAATACATACACAGGTGAAAACGTAAACTTTAATAGTTGGAATTTAGATTTAAACTATATATGGCAATTTGCACCTGGAAGTCAGTTAATTGCATTTTATAGAAATTCTATTTTTAATGAAAACACAAACTCAAGTTTAGGCTTTTTTGAAAATTTAGAAAACTTATTTGAACAGCCAAATCAACATACATTTTCTGTACGATTTGTTTATTTTATAGACTATAATAATATTAAAAACATTTTCTAATACTTTTAGTTTAGAGGATATTTATTAAATTTGAATTGAAATCAGAAATAGCAATATTTCTGGTTTCTTTTTTTGGTAATGTCATAGATATTGATGATGAATTTTTGGTCTAAATATATGATATTAAGCTCTATGATATTTATAAAAACGAATGTCTGGCTGAGCCTGTCGAAGACTAGGTTTTTAAGAAGAAACTCACTTCGACAAGCTTGTCACATTTAGTTTTAAGATTGGCTTTTGTTAAAACGAATGTCTTTTTGGTGCCTCGAATGACATTCAATAATAAATAATCATTTTGTTTATGACACTACCCTTTTTTTAATGAAAAAGCATCCTAAAGTTTACCAAATAGTCATCTAAAAAACTTTGTGTTAAAGAATAACCGTGAAGAAAATCATAGAGTTTATAAAGATACACAATACGTTTTGTCTATGAAAATATCGAAATTAAAAGAACTTTCATTTGAATATTTACATTCTTCTAAAACAATATCTTTGGAAAACAAGGGTTATTTTAATAGGTTTTAAGATATTTGTTATTGATAAACATCAAAAATTGAAATATAGAATTTTATTTACTTTATTATTAACTCCATTATTTTTAAATGCACAAGCATTTAGAAATTATTCCAACGAATTTTTAACCATTGGCGTAGATGCTGCTGCGCTAGGAATGAGTAAAACAGTGGTTGCAACTGCTAATGATGTAAACGCAACCTATTGGAATCCAGCAGGATTAGTTGGTATAGAAGACTATCAAGGTTCATTAATGCACGCTTCTTATTTTGCAGGAATTGCAAACTATGATCATGCTGCATTTGCGATGCCGATAGACAAAAATAGCACGTTAGGAATTTCTGTCATCCGTTTTGGGGTTGATGATATTTTAAACACCACAGAGTTGATTGATAGCCAAGGAAACATCGATTTTAATAGAATTAGTTTGTTCTCTGCGGCAGATTATGCTTTCAATGTTTCCTATGCTAGGAAATTGATTTTTAAAGATTTAAAGTTTGGTGTAACCAGTAAGATTATTAGAAGAGTTATTGGCGAATTTGCCTCTTCTTGGGGGTTTGGATTTGATGCAGGAATTCAATTTGAACGAGACCATTGGAAGTTTGGTTTGATGGTAAGAGACATCACCACTTCTTTTAATAGTTGGAGTATTGATGAGGACGAGTTTGAAAAAATTAGAAATGCCATTCCAGGACAAAATCAAGAATTACCAGAAACAACAGAAATTACAAAACCCAAAGTTCAGTTAGGTGTTGCCAAAGATTGGGGAATTGGCAGATATTTTACCTTACTGACAGAAGTAGATTTGAATATCCGCTTTGCAAAAACAAATGATATTCTTTCATCAGAGGTTGCAAGTATTGACCCAGCTTTTGGGTTTCAACTAGACTTTGACAAATTGGTGTATCTACGTGGCGGCGTTGGTAATTTTCAACATATCACCGAGTTTGATACTAGCAAATCACTTTCATTCCAACCCAATTTTGGCGTAGGTTTTAGATATAATGGAATTCAAATAGACTATGCTTTGACCAATATTGGAAGTATTGGTAACGCACTATATTCTAATATATTTTCAATCACTATTGATTATCGTTTTTTTAGACCTTAATATGTATGCAAAAAAAATACCTGCTATTCTTTTTTCTATTTTCTTTTTTAAAACCCGTACAATCTCAAGTACAACTTTCTGTATATTCCGAAATAAGTATTGTTACTGCTGGTCCTGGAACGGAATTGTATGAAGCTTTTGGGCATTCTGCCATAAGAATTAAAGATCCTATTTTACGTTTAGATTTGATTTATAATTACGGGATTTTCGATTTTGATGCGCCCAATTTTTATGGAAATTTTGTAAAAGGAAAACTCTTATACAAACTAGGACGCTATGATTTTAAGTATTTTATTGAAAGCTACAAGAAGCAAAATAGATGGGTAAAACAACAAATTCTAAATTTAACCCAAACACAAAAACAAGCGTTTTTTCTCTTTTTAGAAACCAATGTGCAACCAAAAAATGCAAGCTATTTGTATGACCCTTATTACAATAATTGTGCTACAAAATTACGTGATATTACCATTTCTATTTTAGGCGATAAGGTTGTATTCAATGATACTCATTTAGAAAAAAATCAATCATTAAGGCAATTAATGGATAAAGAAATCCCTTGGAATACTTGGGGAAGTTTTGGGATTAATTTGGCTTTGGGAAGCAAGTTAGACAAAAAAGCAATTTCTAGTCAGTATATGTACTTACCTGATTATGTATTTAGTGGATTTAAAAATTCGACAATATTCATAAAAAATCAACCAGAAAGTTTGGTAAAAAAAGAAGAAATAATATTAGACTTTGAAGAAGTAGCGCAAGAAATACCTTTATGGAATCCACTCTTTATTTTTTTACTCATTACTATCATCGGTTTATATATAACATATAGAGATTTTAAAAATAAAAAAAGAACGAAGTGGCTAGATGTGGTGGTGTTTTTTAGCACAGGTTTTATTGGGGTATTGATTTTTCTTCTTTGGTTTTTTACAGACCATTCTACAACACCCAATAACTTTAATTTCTTGTGGGCTTTTGCTCCTAATTTGGTCATTGCATTTCTATTGTTAAAAGATCATCCACAAAAATGGATACAAAAATATATATTGATAGTATTGCTATTATTACTACTTATTCCAATACTGTGGATTGCTAAAGTTCAGCTATTTCCGTTTGCAGTTATTCCTTTGCTGATACTTTTTTTTGTACGGTATTTATTTTTGTTAAAATTATTATCGGTAAAAAAATAGGAGTATTCATTAATTGTAATGAGTTTTGACTGATTCTGTTTGTCTTCCGTTTTGTCATTCCGATTTGAGAAAAAAATTATAATCGCTTATAATTTTTTTCTCAAGTTTCGGTAAGCTAGGAATGTTATAAAAAATGACAAAATGTTATGCACCCCAAAGGTATTTTTGCTAATGTTAGTTCCGAAATAAATAGTACTTTTACTGTTTTAAATTTAAGGAAAAATTAGATAATTAAAATGAACGATCGTAGAAAAATTATAGAAGCAGCTTGGGAAAATCGTGATTTATTGCAAGAAGAAAAAACAATACATGCCATTAGAAAAGTTATTGATTTATTAGATAAAGGAGAGTTAAGGGTTGCAGAACCTATTGCAAATGGATGGCAGGTAAATGAATGGGTTAAAAAAGCCGTTGTGCTGTATTTTCCAATTCAAAAAATGGAAACTTTAGAAGCAGGTATTTTTGAATATCATGATAAAATTCCACTAAAAAGAAATTTTAAAGAGCGAGAAATTAGAGTGGTACCCAATGCCGTTGCAAGGCATGGATCCTATATTTCTTCGGGTACTATTTTGATGCCTAGTTATGTAAATATTGGTGCCTATGTAGATGAAGGAACTATGGTAGATACGTGGGCAACAGTGGGTAGTTGTGCGCAGATTGGTAAAAATGTTCACCTGTCAGGAGGTGTTGGTATTGGTGGTGTTTTAGAGCCACTACAAGCGGCTCCTGTCATTATAGAAGACGGTGCTTTTATAGGTTCTAGATGTATTGTTGTTGAAGGAGTTAGAGTAGAAAAAGAAGCCGTTTTAGGAGCAAATGTTGTACTAACCATGAGTACCAAAATTATAGACGTTACAGGCAATAAACCCATAGAAATGAAAGGCAACGTTCCTGCAAGGTCAGTGGTGATTCCTGGAAGCTATACCAAAAGATTTGCCGCAGGAGACTACAATGTTCCTTGTGCACTCATCATAGGAAAAAGAAAGGAAAGTACCAATAAGAAAACATCGTTAAATGATGCGCTTCGCGAATATGATGTTGCGGTTTAATATATAAATGCTATGGCAAAGATTACTGCAATCATCCCTACACTCAATGAAGAAATTCATATAGAAGATGCCATAAAATCTGTGCGTTTTGCTGATGAAATTATCGTGATTGATTCCTATAGTACAGACCAAACCATAGCATTGGCCAAAAAACATCAAGTAACAATTATTCAACGAAAATTTGATGATTTTTCTACCCAAAAAAACTATGCCATAGCATTGGCAACACATCCATGGATTTATATTTTAGATGCTGACGAACGTGTAACGAAAGAAGTACAAAAAGAAATTTTAGAAGCGGTTCATAATCCTAAAAATTGTGTAGGGTTTTATGTGAGAAGAACGTTCTTTTTTATGGATAAAATGATAAAGTACGGTGGTTGTCAACGTGATAAAGTAGTACGTTTGTTTTTAAAAGAATTTTGTAGATACAATGGTAGCCCTGTGCATGAAACAATTATTGCTAATGGAAAATTAGGTTTTTTAAAAAATAGAATCGATCATTTTTCATACAAAAGTTACGATCATTATATTTCTAAAATGAACCACTATGGGGCTTTAAGAGGAAAACAGCTTCACGAGGAAGGAAAAAAAGTAAATTTATTTCATATTTTAATTAAACCACCTGCAAGATTTGTAATTCATTACTTTATCAGATTGGGATTTTTAGATGGATTTGTAGGTTTTGTTTTTGCAAAAACACAGGGTTATGGCGTTTTTACAAGATATATTAAATTGTGGTTGTTAAATAAAGCGAAATATTAAAATGCAAAATGACAACAATATTGTTATTGATGCTATTATTACTTGGGTAGATGGAAATGACCCTAAACATAAAGCAAAAATGGCAGATTATTTAGAGAATAAAACTTCTTTAGATAGTAAGTCTGTAAGAATGCGATATGACCAAGTAAATGAAATAGAATTTGCAGTGAAATCGATTTTAAAATATGCCAAATTTGTTAGAAATATTTTTATTGTTACAGACAATCAAACGCCTGATTTTTTAAAAGATAAAGAAAAAGCCAAAAAAGAATATCCGTCTGTTAGTATTATAGATCATAAAACTATTTTTGAAGGATATCATCAATACTTACCAACTTTTAATTCCAGATCTATTGAAACACAACTCTATAAAATACCAAATTTAGCAGAATTTTTTATTTATTTTAATGATGATTTACTTTTATTGCGAAAAACAAAAGTAGAAGATTTTTTTAAAAATGGATACCCCGTTTTACGCGGAAGTTGGAAAAAATTTAATGAAGATATTTTTATTAAAAAAGTAAAATTTTTCTTTCAAAATAATTCAAAAAGAAAAAGAGCAGGACATAAAATAGCCCAACAGAAAGGAGCAAAATTAGTAGGTTTTACTAAGTATTTTAAATTGCATCATACACCTCATTCTTTTAGAAAATCTACAATTGAAAACTATTTTAATAATAATAATGATGTTAAAATAGAAAATATAAAATATAGATTTAGAAATAATACCCAATTTACTCCACAAAGTTTAGCAAATCATTTAGAAATAAAAAACAACACATATATTTTAAAAAACGACTATCAATTAGTCTATTTTCAGAACTATAAAAAACCTTTTTGGTGGATAAAAAGTAAACTTAAAAAAGTTGAAAAAGATAAAAACAAACTATTTCTTTGTATGCAGAGTTTAGATCAATGTCCAGAAGAAAAATTAAGGTATATAAAAAATTGGCTTCACAATAAATACGATTAATTTAAAGTTGACACCCCACCTTTCAGGTTTCAAAAACCTGAAAGGTGTTGTAACATGCTTATGCTTAAAGTATTGATTTTAAATAAAATATATGTTTATATTGTTTATTTAAAACCTAATTCGGTTTGGTTCCTTTTTTATTATTAAAATATAAATATTTTGTACTGTGATAATAAGCAGATAAAAGGCTGTCCATTTGCAATGCTACATTAGGTTTATCAAACTTCAAATCTTCAACGCTATTTGTGAGTAAACTATACAAACTTGTTTTTTTAGAGATGTTTGTTTTCTCATAGTAATAATCACCCTTTATAAGTCCAACCGCTTTTTCTCCTTTACTTTGAATATATACAAAAGCAGCAGCATTTGTTGTTGTACTATCTAATAAATCTCTACCTAAAGTATAATTGGTATAGTCTATTTTAGCCAAACTCGTAGCCGTTGGAAAGACATCTATTAATTTTGCGTATGTATCAATTTTTTGAGGTTTTATATATTTTGGCGCATGAATAAAAAACGGCACATGGTGTACTTGTATTCCTAAATCATCTTCATTATCTTTTAAAAAACTCAATTTTTTCATGCCGCCTCTGTGATCGCCAAAAAAAACAAAAATAGAATTGTCATAATAACCCGATTCCTTTGCTCTTTCTAGATAACGAGCAACATTAAAATCTAAATAACGAATTCCGTTGAGTTGCCCTAAAGAACGAAAACCGCCTTTTAATAAGGTTTTTTCATCTATTTCGTTCTCTAAAATAGGTGTGAAACTTTCTTTTTTTTGAGGTACTGTAAAAGGCATGTGGTTTGTTGCTGTTTGAATATAAGCAACAAAAGGTTTTCCTTTTTGGTGCAAAGATTTTAATATTTTGTCCGATTCTTTAAATAAATCGTAGTCATCAATTCCCCAAACATCTGCTCTGTTTTCTTCTTCAAAACTTCCTTCTTCAAAGATTTTTAAGTCCTTTATATTGGATTGAAAAACGCCTCTAATATTTGCCCAGTTTGCTGACCCACCAATAAAATATAATTTTTCATATCCTTGATATTGGTCAAAAATAATACGTTGATCTATAATCATCGGGTTTCTTGAGGCTGTTTTTATATCCTCAATATCTGGCAAACCTGTAATACTTGCAAAAACACTACCCGCTGTGCCAGGTTTATGAACATAAAACCTAGAAAAATTGATACTTTCTTTCATCATTGAATCCATTTTAGGAGTGCTATTTAACGGATTTCCGTAAAAACTCATAGGCGCAGTTCCTACAGATTCTAACATGATATAAATAACATTTGGTTTTTCTTCATAGGGTTTATCAAAAGTTACTTTTTTTTGAAAGTTAATCGTATCTTGTGGTAAGTTTAGATGTTTGGCAATTACAGGATAATAGGTTTTAAATTTCTCTATATCTACACCTTCACTTCTAAAAGCAAAACTATCAAAAAAGTATAAAACAGGATTTAACGCAAACTGATTTACGGTATTATTTTTAGAGAAAAAAGCTTCACTCCAACGTAAAGGATAGTGCGTTATGCTATTATAAACACCAAAAGACAAAAGAAAAATAGTCAAAAAGAAATATATTGCTTTTATTTTTTTAGTCCTTTTTTGATTTGTTTTAGAAAACAAATTATAAACAAAAAGAGCACATTTATAAACAATAAAAGACAAAATTAAAATTCCAAAAACACCTTTATAAACAGGGTAACTTTCAATCAAAACTTGACTAGATATTTTAAAATTACTTAAAAAACGAAGTGAAGAAGCATCTAAACGAGTAGCTAAATAATCATAATATCCAAAATCAAATAGGTAAAAAAGAGTTATGATGAAGTAGGATAAAACAATATAAATATTTGCTATTCTTTTGTAAATAAGGCTATTAAAAAAACGATAATTTGTAATTAAAACAAATATTGCTAAAGGAAAAAAAGTAAGAGTAGCTAATTTTAAATCAAAACGAATACCTAACCAAAGTGCTTTTTGTATTAAGGGAGAATTATTTTCTAGTTCAACAAAAAACACATAGAATAATCCTCTAAAAAAAGTAGCAAAAACAAATAAAAAAAAGACATTTGTAAAAATGTATTTTATATAATTTGGTATTTTTTGAAACATTATGTTTTGTATGATAGAACAAAAATACTATTTTCAGAACTAATTTTAAAAGACTATGTTGAAAACGCAAATGATAACCGAAATTTCAACAACAAAAGCCTGTTTGGAAGCAGGTAAAACCATTCTCTACCCAACAGATACTGTTTGGGGAATTGGCTGTGATGCAACGAATTTTGAAGCTGTTTCTAAAATTTATACAATAAAAAATAGGGAAGAAAGTAAGAGTTTAATAGTTTTGGTAAGTTCTTTGAATATGCTAAAAAAATATGTTCAAGTTTCTAAAAAAGCACTTGAAATTCTTCAAAACACTGAAAAACCCACTACCATTATTTACAAAAACTCCAAAGGGTTTGCAGAAAATATAATGGCAGAAGATGATTCTATTGCTGTCAGAATTGTTCAAGATGATTTTTGCAGAAAACTAATTAAGCAATTCGGAAAACCCATTGTTTCTACATCTGCCAATATTTCGGGGAAATCAACTCCAAAATCATTCTCTGAAATTGACAATACAATTTTGGATAACGTAGATTATGTAGTAAATTTATATCAACATAAAAAAACCAATAAATCATCTACAATCCTTAAAATTGTTGGAAATAAAATTGAAGTTTTAAGACTTTAGTGTTTTATAAAAATTCATACTTTATGAATAAAAATTATTCTTTAGAAGACTTACCATTCATTGCAAAAGAAATTATTTCTACTGTAAAAAATAAAACACTTTTATTTTATGGTGAAATGGGTGTTGGAAAAACGACACTTATTAAAGAAATTTGCAAACAACTTGGTGTTCAAGACGCTATCTCCTCTCCTACTTTTTCTTTGGTCAATGAATATAGAACTTCCAAAAACGAAACCATCTATCATTTTGATTTTTATAGAATTGAAGAGGAAGAAGAAGCCTATGATATTGGTGTTGAAGATTATTTTGAGTCAAAGAATTGGTGTTTTATAGAATGGCCAAAAAATGTAGAAAATGTATTACCTTTAAAAACCGTTGAAATTCATTTATCCATCTTGAATAATCATCAGCGTAATATATACATAAAAGAAAACGTATGAGCCAATTTTCTCCATTTAGCAAAGAAGAATTAATCCCTCAAGAAGAAATGCTTGAGGTAAAGAAACAAAAAGGAGAATTGTTTATTGGCTTGCCAAAAGAAACGCATTTTGAAGAAAAACGAGTTTGCTTGACACCAGATGCGGTTGCTGCTTTAACCATACACGGGCATCGTGTTGTCATAGAAACGGGTGCAGGCATTGGTGCAAATTATACGGATAGAGAATACGCTGATGCAGGCGCAAAAGTTTCGTATGACGTTAAAGAAGCCTTTGGATGCAATATTGTATTAAAAGTTGCACCACCTACTGAAAATGAAATTGAGTTTATAAACCCCAAAAGTATTTTAATTTCTTCCTTACAATTAAAAACACAGCATAAAAAATATTTCGAATGTTTAGCAAAAAAAAGAATTACTGCCGTTGCTTTTGATTATATAAAAGATGAACACCATGTTTTTCCTATTGTAAAATCATTAAGCGAAATTGCAGGCACTGCTGCTATTTTGATTGCTGGCGAATTGATGAATAGTGCCAATAAAGGAAATGGATTATTGTTTGGTAATATTGGCGGTGTACCACCAACCGATGTTGTCATTTTTGGAGCAGGAACGGTGGGTGAATTTGCAACACGTTCTGCCTTGGGTTTGGGTGCTAGAGTAAAAGTATTTGATAATTCTATTACTAAATTGAGAAAATTACAACACGCAGTAAACACGCCTATTTACACCTCTACATTGCAACCAAAAACGCTCACAAAAGCCTTAATGCGTTGCGATGTTGCCATTGGTGCCATAAGAGGTAAAAACAGATCGCCTATAGTTGCCACAGAAACTATGATTGAACAAATGAAAGAAGGGGCAATTATTGTGGATGTAAGCATAGATCGTGGTGGATGTTTTGAAACCTCAAAGGTTACAACACATAGCAATTCAACGTTTGAAAAACACGGTGTCATACATTATTGTGTCCCAAATATTCCCTCTCGATATTCTAGAACCGCTTCGGTTTCTATCAGTAATATTTTCACTCCTTATTTATTAAATATTGCTGAAGAAGGCGGTTTTGAAAATGCAGCTCGTTTTGACAAAAGCCTTAGAAATGGCATGTATTTTTACCACGGAATCCTAACCAACAGAACCGTAGCCAATTGGTTTGATATTCCTTTTAAGGATATTAATTTACTGATTTTATAACACTTCGAAGTTTAGTTAATAGCTAAAAATTTGGGTTAAATAATTGCGAATTTCAACAAGAAAATCGATAATTTCCTGTATTATCAGAGGAATAAATTATGTACCTTTGTAGCCATAAAATTCAGGACTAAAATGAATTCAAAAATAAAAATAGAGCGTATCCAAAAATCTAAAATAGCTACTGTAGATTTTAATAATTTACCTTTTGGAACTGTGTATTCTGATCATCTTTTTGAATGTGAT
>JBMYWO010000024.1:0-20825 GCA_049607505.1 Polaribacter sp. | reverse complement strand
AAATTTGAATATGATGTGTGGTATGTAGAAAACCTATCTTTCTCATTAGATGTAAAAATTTTCTTTATGACTTTTTCAAAAGTTTTTAAATCCGAAGGAATCAATAAAGAAAATCAGGCAACAACAGTAAGATTTATAGGGAATGAATGATATTTGTCTTTTTGGTGCCAGTGGTCATGGCAAAGTAGTTAAAGACGTTGCTTTAAGTCAAAATAGAGATGTTAAAGCATTTTTTGACGATGATCCTAAAATTGATTTTCTAGGTAAAACTCCTGTTTTTTCAACAAATAAAATGGGAAGTTATTTAGAAAATAAGTTTTTAATTAGCATAGGGAATAATCGAATAAGAAAAGAGATAAGTAAAAAAATTAACACTAAATTTGTAACGCTCATTCATAAAACAGCTATTATAACTCCTAATGTATTAATATCTGAAGGAACAGTAGTTATGGGCGGAGCAATAATAAATGCAGATGCTAAAATAGGAAGGCATACTATTATAAATACTGCTGCAGTTGTAGAACACGATTGTACTATTGCAGATTTTGTACATATATCGCCTAATGCAACCATTACAGGAGGTGTAACTATTGAAGAAGGAACTCATATTGGTGCAGGTGCTATTGTAATTCCTAATATAAAAATAGGAAAATGTGCAATTATAGGTGCTGGTGCAATTATCATTTCTGATGTACCAGATTTTGCTGTTGTAGTAGGAAATCCAGGGAAAATAATAAAATATAATAAAAAGTAAATATGAAATCAAAAATTTGGCTTTCGTCACCACACATGGGTGGTAGTGAGCTAAAATATATTCAAGAAGCATTTGATACAAATTGGATAGCCCCTTTAGGACCCAACGTAACAGGATTCGAACAAGATTTAAAAGCATTTTTAAAAACAGAAAAAGAGGTAGGTGTATTTTCTTCTGGCACAGCAGCAATTCATTTAGCATTAATTCTCTCTGGTGTTATAAAAGGAGACGAAGTACTATGCCAAAGTTTTACCTTTTCAGCCTCTGCAAATCCAATTGTATATCAAGGAGCAACTCCTATATTTATAGATAGTGAGAAAGATACATGGAATATGTGTCCTGACCTTCTGGAAGAAGCAATTAAAGCCAGTATAGCAAAAGGTAAAAAACCAAAAGCTATCATTTTTGTCCATTTGTATGGAATGCCCGCTAAAATTGATGAAATTGTAAAAATTGCAAAGAAATATGAAATTACTTTAATTGAAGATGCTGCCGAAGCTTTAGGTTCCAATTATAAAAAACAAAGATGCGGAACATTTGGTGATTTTGGCATTTTATCATTTAATGGAAATAAAATAATTACGACTTCTGGAGGAGGTGCTTTGGTTTGTAAATCTCAAGAAGAAAAACAAAAAGCTGTCTTTTTGGCAACTCAAGCAAGAGATGAGGCACTTCATTATCAACATTCAGAGATAGGTCATAATTACAGAATGAGCAATGTGTTGGCAGGAATAGGAAGAGGGCAAATGGAAGTTTTAAGTAATCATATTTCACTTCGTAGAAATATAAATCAATTTTATAAAAATATTTTTGAGAATGTTGACGGAGTTACTGTTTTTGAAGAACCTAATGAAGATTATTTTTCAAATCATTGGTTAAGTTGTATTACAATAGATGAGGATAAAACAAGTTTTACAAGAGAAAAATTGAGATTAGCATTATCAGAAGAAAACATAGACTCTAGACCACTTTGGAAACCTATGCATTTACAACCCATTTTTAAAGATTCAGACTTTTACGGAACAGATGTCTCTGAAAATTTGTTCAAGACAGGTTTGTGTTTACCGTCAGGATCAAATTTAACTGAATCAGACAAAGAGAGAATTAGAGATACCATACATAAATTATTGCAAATTGCGAAAGTTTTTTAAGGAGTGTAAACGATAAATTTTGATTTTTTGAAGATTGTTTTTTTTGTATCTAAAATAAAGGTATTTTTGCCCGTTTTAAAAATTCATAATTAGTGAATATAGCTGTTATAGGGTCAGGGTATGTTGGTTTAGTTTCAGGAACCTGTTTTGCTGAAATGGGAAATCAAGTTACCTGTGTTGATATTGATTCATTAAAAATAGAAAAATTAACTCAAGGGATTATCCCTATTTTTGAACCAGGGCTAGAAGCAATGGTTTTAAAAAACCTTACCAATAATACCTTAACTTTTACCACAAATTTATCTGATGCCATTTCTAAAGCTACCATAGTTTTTATAGCGGTTGGTACACCAATGGGCGATGATGGTTCTGCGGATTTACAATATGTTTTGGCAGTTGCAAAATCAATAGGTAAGTCAATGCACAAGGAATTGATTGTGGTTGATAAATCTACCGTTCCTGTTGGAACAGCTGACAAAGTAAAAGCAACCATACAATCTGAATTAGAGAAAAGAGGTTTAGCAATAAAATTTCACGTAGTTTCTAATCCTGAATTTTTAAAAGAAGGAGTAGCTATCAATGATTTTATGAAACCAGATAGAGTTGTTATTGGTGCAGATTCAGAATATGCTTTTGATAAAATGAAGCAATTATATTCACCATTTTTTAGAACCCATGATCGTTTTATAACGATGGATATTCGTTCTGCAGAAATGACTAAATATGCAGCCAATACTATGTTAGCGACCAAAATTTCATTTATGAATGAAATTGCAAATATATGTGAAAGAGTTGGTGCAGATGCAAATCAAGTAAGAATTGGTATAGGCTCAGATAAAAGAATAGGTTATAGTTTTATTTATCCAGGAGCGGGCTATGGAGGTTCTTGTTTTCCGAAGGATGTAAAAGCATTAAGGAAAATTGCTGAAGAAAATAATTATGAAGCAAAATTAATAACTTCTGTAGAGGCAGTGAATGATGCTCAAAAATTAGTAATTGCCAAAAAAATTGTAAAACGATTTGGGGAAGATTTATCAACATTTACTTTTGCCCTTTGGGGATTAGCATTTAAACCTGGTACAGATGATATGCGTGAAGCACCAGCTATTTATGTTATAAAAGAATTAGTAAAGAGAGGTGCAAAAATAAAAGCATACGATCCAAAAGCAATGGAAGAAGCAAAAACATTTTACTTAAAAGATGTTGAAAATATAGAATATTTTGAATCTAAATATGAAGTATTAAAAAATTCTGATGCGCTGATTTTATTGACTGAATGGAAAGAATTTAGATCTCCAGATTTTGAAGAGATAAAAAGTCAATTGAAAAACCCTATTATTTTTGACGGTAGAAATCAATACAATGCTTTTAATTTAGAGGAAAAAGGGTTTGAATATTATCAAATAGGGAAATAATTAAGAACCTGCATAACTTTGTAAATGGTACTTTATGTATTTTTAGTGTATGTATATTATAAAAATAAATAGCTAAAATTGTATAAATATTACGACTACAATAGATAAAATTATATAAATATTGCGATTATAATATAAAAAATAAACTAAATATTACGATTATAACTACTTTTATAGTATATTTGTAATATGATATTGCGCATTTTAACAGAAAATATTACAAAACAATTGTATAAAGGGAAGGCAATTATATTGTTGGGTCCTCGACAAGTAGGGAAAACAACATTATTAAAAGCATTTGCTAAAGAAGAAGACGCTATTTTATGGGTAAATGCGGATAATATTGAAGATAGAGAAATTTTTGACAACCCTTCTGCTAAAAGGCTAAAAGCAATTTTAGGGAATTACAAAATTGTGATCATTGATGAAGCGCAACGTATAAAAAATATTGGTGTAAAACTTAAATTAATAACAGATGAACTAAAGTCAATTCAGTTGATAGCTACAGGATCTTCCTCTTTTGAGTTAGCAAATACCATAAACGAACCACTTACAGGTAGAAAATTTGAATATCAATTATATCCGCTATCATTTGCTGAATTGGTAAACCATTATGGTCTATTAGAAGAATTAAAAATGTTACCTCATAGATTAATCTATGGTACGTATCCTGATGTTATAAATAATGCAGGCAATGAAAAGGAAATATTACAACAATTAACAAATAGTTATTTGTATAAAGATATTTTAGAATGGAATAGAATTAAGAAATCGGATAAAATTATTAAACTATTACAAGCTATTGCTTTTCAGGTGGGCAATCAAGTATCCTATTATGAATTGGGGCAAACAGTAGGGTTAAATAATGAAACAGTAACATCTTATATACATTTATTAGAACAATCATTTGTGCTATTTAAATTGCCTTCTTTTAGTAGAAATTTAAGAAATGAATTAAAAAAATCTCATAAAATATATTTTTATGATAATGGTGTTAGAAACGCTTTGATAGCAAATTACAATCCTATCAATTTAAGAAATGATATAGGTGCTTTGTGGGAGAATTATTTAATAAGCGAGCGTATAAAATACTGTGCATACAACAAAATATATAGCAATACATATTTTTGGAGAACACATTCTAAACAAGAAATTGATTATATAGAGGAACGAGAAGGAAAATTATTTGCCTACGAATTCAAATGGAATAATAAGAAAAAATCAAAAATACCAATAGCTTTTGAAAAAGGGTATGATAATTACAATTTTGAAGTCATAACAACTGACAATTATGAAACATTTATCAACTAAAATGATAGTATCATAGAGTAATTGGTTAATGTAGTTTCTAGTTTTAAAAGGTTTAGATACGTTGATTTTCTTGACTGAATGGAAAGAGTTTAGATTACTAGATTTTGAAGAAATAGAAAGGTAATTAAAAGTTCTGTTATTTTTGACGGTAGAAATAAATACGATGCTTTTCATTTAGAGGAAAAGGTTTGGGTATTATCGGATTGGGAAATAAGATTTTCTTATAAATGTGAATCAAGAATTAACAATACCGAAAATATAAATTATTTTTGATAATTTTTAATTGGATATACTACAAAAATCAGAGCAAGGGTGTCTGTCTATAATTTAGTAGAAAGATATGATATAAAATGATGAAAAAAAGTCAATATTTGAAAAGATTTACACCCAATTATTAATACTTAATTGAAAATAATCAATTGATTATAAATGAATTAAAATTCATTTAATCCATAAAATCAATCAAAAACCAAACTTTTAAAGAATCAATTTTAACTGAATAATTACTTTGTGTCAAGAAACCATATGAAATTTAACAACTAAAAAAATAATTAATGCAGATTAAAAAAATAGCTGAAGAAGTATTTAGAATTGAGTCAACTGAAATAGCCAATTTAAAAAATTATTTAACTAACGACTTTGAGAGAGCAGTTAATATAGTGATTGAAGGTTTAGGAAAATTAATAATATCTGGAATGGGAAAATCAGGTATTGTTGGAAAAAAAATAGCAGCCACTTTAGCTAGTACAGGAACACCAAGTTTTTTTCTCCACCCAGGAGAAGCCTATCACGGTGATTTGGGTATGATAGAAAAGGAGGATATTGTTTTACTTATATCTAATTCAGGAGAAACTGATGAAGTTTTGAAATTAATTCCTTTCTTAAAAAGTCAAAAGAATGCTATAATTTCTATGACTGGAAATCCAAATTCTACTTTAGCTCAAAATACTAACTGTCATTTAAATATTTTTGTAAAAGTAGAAGCTTGTCCATTACAACTTGCTCCAACTTCTTCTACTACTGCAGCTATGGTTATGGGTGATGCTTTGGCAGTTGCTTTAATGAAAGTTAGAGGGTTTAAAGATGTGAATTTTGCTAAATTTCACCCAGGAGGAAGTTTAGGTAGGCGATTATTGCAAACAGTAGAAAATGTAATGAAAAAAGAGAATCTTCCTGTATTATTAAAGCATACCAAAATTAAAGAAATAATACATATAATTACTGATGGTAAATGTGGTTTAGTAGTTGTAAAAGATGAAAATAAAAAAATAATTGGAGTTATTTCAGATGGAGATATTAGAAGAGCAATGGAAACAAATCAAACCAACTTTTTTAATCTTAAGGCAGAAAACCTAATGTCTCGAAATCCTAAAATGATTCCTATTGGTACAAGTTTGGTAAAAGCAAATGAAGAAATGAATAAAGAAAAAATTAGTTCTTTATTAGTGGTGGATGAAGAACAATTTTTAGTTGGTATTGTACAATTATTTGATTTAGGAATTTAATCTTTATGAAAAGAGTTATAATAATTCCTGCAAGATTAAATTCTAGTAGATTGCCAAGCAAAGTTCTTTTAGACTTAAAAGGGAAAACAGTTTTACAAAGAGTTTTTGAGCAATGTATAAAAGTAGAAAATGTAATAACTTATATTGCAACAGATAGTAAATTAATTAGAGAGAAATGTTTAGCTTTTACTCAAAATATTTTAATGACGAAACCCACACATAATTCTGGAACAGAAAGAGTTATTGAAGCAGTGTTAAATTTAGATTGCGATATCGTAGTGAATGTACAAGGAGATGAACCTTTTATTAACCCTAAGCTAATAGAGAACTTATTTCAATCAATTGAAAATAAGAAAGTGTTAATGTCAAGTGTAATGGAGAGAATTACAGAAAAAGAAGACTTAATAAATTCAAATTCAGTTAAAGTTGTTACTGATAAAAATCAAAACGCATTATATTTTTCTAGATCTGTTATTCCTTTTGTTAGAGATGGTATAGAAAGTGTTTTTGACGATAATGGAAAGATATTCGATTCATATAATTTTTATAGACACGTTGGAGTTTATGCTTATAAAAGAATTTTCTTGTTAGAATATTCAAGATTAACTGAAAGTTCTCTAGAAAATATAGAAAAATTAGAACAATTGCGCGTTTTAGATAATGGCATAAAAATAAAAATGATTGAAACAAACTATAAATCTTTAGGGATTGATACAATTGACGACTACAATAAAGCATTAAATCTAATTGATAATGATTTCTCTAATAATAAAACATTTTTATGACAAATATTTTAAAACAAATACCTAATATTAAAAATATAGATGCGAATAATTTTTTCTTACTTGCAGGGCCTTGCGCAATTGAAGGAGAAGAAATGGCATTAAGAATTGCTGAAAAAGTAATTGTAATTACTGATAAATTAGAAATTCCGTACATATTTAAAGGAAGTTTTAAAAAAGCAAATAGAAGTAGGATTGATAGTTTTACAGGAATTGGAGATGAAAAAGCATTAAAAATTTTACGTAAAGTTTCCGAAACTTTTAACATACCAACAGTAACAGATATTCATGAAGTTTCTGATGCAATAAAAGCTGCTGAATATGTAGATGTTTTGCAGATTCCTGCGTTTTTAGTTCGTCAAACAGATTTGGTAGTTGCTGCTGCAAAAACAGGAAAAGTTGTCAATTTAAAAAAAGGGCAGTTTATGAGTCCGGGAGCAATGAAACATGCAGTGCAAAAAGTAAAAGATGCGGGTTCTAATAAAGCTTGGATTACAGATAGAGGAACTATGTTTGGCTACCAAGATATGATTGTAGATTTTAGAGGAATTCCTGAAATGCGCAAATTTGCATCAACAATTTTAGACGTTACACATTCGTTGCAACAACCAAATCAAACCGCTGGAGTTACTGGCGGAAGACCAGAAATGATTGAAACTATTGCCAGAGCAGGCGTTGTAAATAATGTAGATGGTTTGTTTATAGAAACGCATTTTAACCCTACAAAAGCAAAATCTGATGGCGCAAATATGTTGCATTTAGATAATTTAGAGGGTTTATTGGTAAATTTGGTTGCTATTAGAAAAACTATTAATTTATTCTAATAAGGTGTTTTCTAGAAAAGTTAAGGGAATTTACATATCTGATAAGCACCATTTTAAAATAGTTTGAGAATGAGTTTTTTATACTTGGCATAGTTTTTTCAGCAGATATAATTAAATAGGATAAGGTCATTTATTTTAGCTATGTCTAGGAATTCGTCGAATATAAGTCTTATTCATTTTTTAATTATCTGATAATCAGAAAACATAATTGATAAAACTTAACGGACTATTTAATAATCAATGATTTAATATAATAGTGGGCTATAAGTTTAATTTAGTATTAATAGAGATTTTTTTATTTATAAAGGACTTTGAAATATCAAGCATTAAAAATTTTGGAAAAACAGATAACTTTTCAATGTTTTAAAAGACTATTCAAAAATAATTTACTCAAAAAACTCTAAATATAACATAGTTAGCTATGAGTAAAAAATTACTAAATAACATATCTTATTTATCAGTGTTCCACATATTTAATTATGCTCTTCCTTTTTTATTAATACCCTATTTAATAAAAGTATTAGGTGAAGAGTTATATGGCGTTGTTATTTTAGCACAAAGCTTAATTACTTATTTTTTAATAATTACTGATTTTGGATTTACATTAAAATCTACTAAAGATATCTCTATTCATAGGAAAGATAAAACTAAAATTAGAGAGATTGTATCTTCAGTATTTATAATTAAGTTTTCCCTTCTAATCATTTGCTTTGTAGTATTATTAATTCTAATATATTTATTCCCGAGATTTGGTCAATACTTTTGGGTATACTTATTAACTTTTCTTGGTGTTTTAGGTCAAATTCTTTTTCCTACATGGTTTTTTCAAGGAATTGAAGAGATGAAATATATTACCTTAATAAATGTGGTTACAAAAACCATTTTTACACTTATGATCTTCTTTGTTGTTAATGATAAATCAGATTATTTATATGTACCGCTCTTTTACTCATTAGGTTTTATGATGTCAGGACTTTGGGCTCTTTATGTGCTGCTGTATACTTATAAAATAAAATTTATTAAGATTTCAAAGAAAATCTTAATAAGTACTTTTAGGGAAAGTTTTTATTTTTTCTTATCTAGGCTTTCATCTGTTGGTTATAGTAATACTAACACATTTATGATAGGTATTATGCTTCCCAATTCTTATATAACATATTATTTTTTAGCAGACAAAATAATTAGTGCTGTTACAAAAATTTTCCTCCCTATACAACAAGCTTTATATCCATATTTAGTTAATGTTTTTAGTAAGAAAATTTTTAAAATATCAACTTTATTTATGTTTTTCTGCGGAATACTTTCTTCTTTTGCAATCTATTTTTTAAGTGATTTTTTAAGTGTTATATTTTTAAAAGAGGAAGTTAAAGTTTTTATTTTTACTTTAAAAATATTAACGATTATAATCCCAATATCAATATTGTATACTTCGTTAGGAGCACCACTTTTATTGGCTAAAGGGTTTATGAAAGAATTTAATAAAAGCATTATCTATGGTTTTATTTTACATTTGTTTTTAGTAGGAGTTCTTTACTTTTTATCAACTTCTTTTAAACTGATTGATGGAGATATATTAAATTACTTCTGTATTTTTTTAATTCTATCAAAATTTTCAGTTTTTATAATTAGAATTTATTATGTTCAAAAAAAACAACTTTTTAAAGAGATATTATAATGGATGAAATACATTTAATTATTATTTGGAATAAGGCTTTAAATAAAAAAGAGAAAATATTTAATGATCTAAACAGTAAGTTTAAAATACTTAACCAATATTTAGTTAGTTGGAGTAGATCTCAATTTTCAGAGAATCTTTCAAGGTTTTATGGAGAAAACCTTCCAAAAAACTCAAATAAAGAAAAACACTGTGGTATTGGAAGTTTTTGTTGCATTATTGTAAAAGATAATAATCCTATTTATAATTACAGGAAAACTTCAAAAGGAAATAAAATAGTTAATATAAATTTATTTGATTTAAAAAAAAAATATAGAAAATGGACTGGTGGAGGACATAAAATTCATGCTACAGATAATATTTTTGAGTCAAAATTACAATTGGCTATTTTATTTGGGAAAAGTTATACTAGTTTTTTAGAAAATAAACTAGAAAAAAATACTACAGAGTTAGTTAACTATAAAAATGATTTACAAGGAAGTAAAGGTTGGGATAATTTTTTTCAGCTTTTTTCAATATTAAATGAATGTTTAGATTATGTTGTTTTGAGAAACTTCAATAATATTGAAAAGCAATTAAATTCGCTACATCCTGATATTGATTTACTTGTGAATGATAAAAATTTAGCAGCTAGAATTCTAAATGGGAAAACAACTTTCTCAAATAAGAACAGAGTGCAGTATTTAGTTAAGGTATGTGGGAAAAATATTAATTTTGACTTAAGAAGTATTTCAGATAATTATTATTGTGAAAAATGGCAAAGAAAGATTTTATTAGGAAAAAGAAATTTTAATGGCTTTTTTATACCCTCAAAACAAGATTATTTTTACTCATTATTATATCACGCTTTAATTCATAAAAGAAGTTTATCTATCGATTATACAAATCAATTAATAATTCTTTCTAAAGATATAGGCTTAAATTTATCAAAAAAAGATTTAATAGAGAGTCTCCCTCTTAAAATTCTTATTAATTATTTGGATATTAAGAATTATGAAATAGTAGCTCCAAACGATTTAAGTGTTTATTTTAACTACGGAATTTTAACAAGATCATCGAATATTGAATTATCTTTAAGACGAAAAAGAAGAATTTTTTATCTTAAAATTAGAACTCGAATGAGAAAAATTCTAAATAAATTAAAAAAAAGTGAACGTTATAATTAGAAATCTTTTATTTTTAATAAAAAACTGCTTTGTTATTTATAGAGCTTTAAAACATACTAAATTATCAAAAATACATTTTTTTAAGTTTATTAGTTGGCATCATGGATATTGTTATTTTACAGGTTTCACAAAAAATAATAATAAAGTATTTATTAAAATTGACACTTTTTTTTTGTTATTAAAAAATGAATATATTTCTTATGAAATTTTGAAAGATAAGAATGTTAATTTAATCAAAGTTTATGATTTTTATGAATTAGATAAAGTTCAAATAATAATTTTCGATTTTTTTGAGTCAAGTAATTTAAATGAAAAACACTTAATTTCAAATCCAGAACATATTATTAATGAAATAAATAATACAATTAATATTTTAAGTCAAAATAATATTTCTCATAGAGACATAAAACTAGATAACTTTCTCTTTAAAGACAATAAAATATTTATTATAGATTTCTCTTTTGCAATTAATATTAAAGATAAAAAAGAAAACTTATTGTTAGAATTAAAAAGAAGTAAAAAAAATATTAAAACTTTAAAAAATTTAGGTATAAATATTAAAAATGACGCTTTCATTATTTGGAACGATTACTATTCTATGAAAATAATATTAATTAAAATACAAGAAAAATATAAATTAAATAATCTTATAATAAATAAAAGTATTATTCTTTTTGATTCTTTAATGTTAAATAATAACTATTATTATAGATTATAATGGGTAAAATTTATTTATTTCATAGCGGTTCCGAATTAATTAATAATGCTATTGATTGTAGTCTTTATAAAGAAAATATTATTAATATTGATGGTTCTTATAAATCTAAAATTTTAAGAGCTATCCGATTATTGCATTTAAATAGTAATTTAAATTCAATAAAATGGTGGGTAAAATTTAAAATCAGAAATATAAATATACAGAATGTAAATAATAATACAATTATACTTTTTGATTCTCCAATATGGATTAATAATATTAAATACATTAGAGAAAAATATGATAAAATTAATATTGTTTTTTGGTATTGGAATATTGTTAAAGATCCTCAAAAAATAGATTTTATAAAAGAGCATTCTGATTCGGTTTATACATTTGATGAAAAAGATTCCCTAAAGTATAATATTGCTTACCATCCCCAGTTTTATTGGTTAAGTGAAGCGAAAAAAAGAAAGATAAAATATGATTTACTCTTTATAGGTAAAAATAAAGGAAGATTAAAAAAATTGGAAAACATATTTTTAAAAACTCAAGAAAAAGGAATTAATTCATTTTTTTATATTGTGAAAGATAATGAAAATGATTTCTCAAACATATTTGAGTTAAAAAAAAAATATCTAAATTATAGTGAAGTTTTAGAATTAATTTATCAAAGTAAAATAATTTTAGAAATAAATCAAGAATATCAAAAAGGTTTAACATTAAGAGCATTAGAGTCTCTTTTTCTAAAAAAAAAATTAATAACTAATAATGAAAATTTAATGAATTATAATTTTTATTCACCAAAAAATATACTAATTTTTAAAAATAATTTTGAAATAGATGATAATTTTATTAATTCTAAATTCAAAAATATAAGTGATACAATAAAAGAAAGCTATACTTTTAATCATTGGTTGGAAACATTATCTGAAATTAAGTAATGTTATGTTGAATCCATTTTATAATCTCGCGTTTTCTTTAGTTATTGTTTTTTTATTTTTTTTATTAAAATGGTCAAAACTTTATTTAAGCTTAAGTAACAAAATTTACATATTTTTAGTGATATTATTTTTTGTTTCTTTTTTATTAGGGAGACTTCAGGAAAATAATATGAAATTTGTAATTTCAAATGTTAATAAGAAAGTGAGTTTTAAAAAACTCTCCTTATTTGTTTATTCTATTTTTCTTTTAGATTTCTTATATATTAAAGAAATTCCTTTAATTAATGCAATACTAACTAAAGGTAGCTACTACAAAGATTTAGAGCATATCCCAATGATATATCCTCTAGTTTCATCAATATCAGTTTTTTTGATTGTTTTTTATTTTTATCAGTATATTTCTTTCAAAAATAAAAGGTATTTAAGCAATGTTTTTATTCTGCTTGTGCCTATAATTTTAAATGTTGGAAGAGGTATAGTAGTTATGGCTTTAATTCCGTGTCTATTAATATATTTATCTGAATTAGATTTTAAAAAATCATATAAAAAAATAGCTAAACTATTTTTAATACTTTTTAGTCTTTCTTACTTATTTGGTTTATTGGGGGATGTAAGAATTTCAGAAAAATTAAAAAATAAAGATAAAAATAATAATGATATAATTTTACAAGCAGGAGAAGCAACGAGTGAATTTAGAGAGTCTATTTTTCCAGGTGAGATGTTTTGGGTATATTTATATATAACAAGTCCCATAAGTAATTTTGATAATGCTGTAACTTATAATAAAAAAATAGGTCTCTCTAGTTTAAATGAATTTATAGTTTACAATTTCCTACCTCAATCACTTCAAAAAAAGTTTTTAGGTAAGTTTGAGAAAAATACAAATTATTTAGTTGTTGACACTTTTAATGTCTCAACAATGTACTTATTACCATATTTTCAGTTCGGTTGGTTGGGTGTTTTCTTTTTTTTAATAATCTATTTTGTAATATTTTTTCTTTGTTTTCATATAGTTAGAAGAGGTAATTATAAAGTTGTATTTTTAGCTTTATTTTCTAATTCTTTCATTATAGGTTGGTTTTCAAACGCATTAGTTTTAGACGTTATCTTTATACCAATCTTAATTTGTGTTATATTATCTTTTAAATGAAGTAAATGGGCTTAAATAGAAATGTAAAATTTCAGTTTCAAGCTATAAATAGTATTTAGTAAATAAAAAGATCTATATCTTGTTTTTACAAGATATAATTGTAAACTTAAAAAACAGAAAACCGTTCTATTTAAAGTCAAAATTACAGTAATTGACTTTTCGGAAAGAACTCAAAAATAGAATTATTAATCTACTAAATTTCAGTAAAATACATCTTTTAAAAAATTCTAAAGTGAGTGAATTTGAAAAAAATAAAGGATGCATAATTAAGAAAATATGTGTTTTATCGTTAACTAATAAGAACTTCTTTCTATTTTTGAAAAAACATTATTAATAAATCAGATTTAGTATATAAAATTAAAATCAGAGACTAAAAAAAATATGAACTTTAAAGAACAATTAATTTGTCCAATTTGCAATGAAGGAATCTCTAAAGAAAAAGGGTTTTTTAATGATATGTTGTATGGGCATAAGGGAGAATGGAAAATATTAAAATGTAATAATTGTTTACATGAATCTATTTCGCCATTCCCTAGCAATGAGTTTCTTGAATCTCTATATAAAGTAAATAATTACTATTCTTTTGGGACAAGTAGATTAAATCATATTAGTAAGTTTATTAGGAAAAGATCAAGACGACTTCTTCCTAAAAAGTTAAGGGGCAAACGTTTTTTAGACTATGGGTGTGGAGACGGAGAAGTACTCTTGATTGCACAAAATAGGGGTGCTGATGTATTTGGATTAGAATTTGGTGATGCAGTTAATTTTGTTAAAAGTAATACTGGTCTTGATGTTCACGATAACCCGCCAACTGAATGGTATGGAACTATGGATTATGTTCGTTCATTTCATTCCTTTGAACATATTGTTAACCCATTAGAAGTTTTAGAACTATTTAAGGATTTAATTTCACCAAAGAGTGGGAAAATATTAATTGGAGTCCCAAATGTGGATTCATTTATTGCAAATCTATTCGGTAAATTCTATTTTTATAGAGGACTTCCTCTCCATCTTCACGGATATAGTGTGAAAAGCATAATTTATCTAGCAGAGTCATTAGAATTGGAAGTGCTTTCTGTCAAAACCCCAGGTGGTTTTAGAGGGGTTTTAGGATCTATCAATATTTTCTTCCAGTACTTATTTACTGGAAAATCTAGAGAGCCATCAACACTTTCATTGTTAGCAATGTTCCCGTTATATTTACTGCTTTTCCCATTTATTAAATTAACTAATTTATTTCTTAAAGGAGATGTATTAGAAATTACTTTAAGAAGAGCTAATGTATAGGGCTATAAAAAGATTGCTTTTTGATTTTACTATAATTGAAAAAAGAGTTAGAAACGATGCAATAGCCACTGTTGTTTATGAAAACAGCTTTAAAAGTAATTATTTTGAGTGGTTAAACTTGGTAGTTCCAAAAGAGATAAATATTATCAAATTAAAATGGCGATTCAAACTTTTAAATCCATTCAAAAATTTGCATTTACTTGATACATATCAAAAAATATTTTTTCATAGCCCTGGTGAGGTCATGCAAAGCAAACTAATTAACGAAATTAGATCGTCAAATTCTCAAGTGAAAATTGTTGGTTTTCAGCATGGTCTAATAGGAGAAACTCCCCCCTCTTCATTAGAAAAAGTTCTGAGAAGAGCTAAATGTGATTTCTATATTTCATTTGAAAAATCTTTCACTAAATTTTTACAAAGAAATACAAAAAATGGAATTTTTGAACTGCTATTTGATAAGCCAATTATGGAGAAAGTAAGTGATTACCCATTGTATTTTAATTGCTATTTTGATGCTCCTGATAAAAAGAGAATTCTAATAAATGCTCGCCAATTAAAAAGGTTTCTAAAAAAGCATAATCTCAAGCTTACAAAAATAAAATTTCATCCTTCCACATCTTGGATCTATAAAATTATTATACATCTATATCTTATAAAACATCTTATTTTTAATAATCCTAACGTACTAGAGACCGCAATATGCTGGGACTCTAAAGTTAAATACGAATTGGCTAGAAACAATACGACTATCTATTCTTTTAATAATCAAAATATTTTATGTCAGTTAAATTTCAATCATTTAAAATTAGACTTTGGCAATCATGTTAGAAATATGTTTATAAAATCTTTGGAAATAGATTTGAATAAAGAAGAAGTAGAAGAAGATACTAATATGCTTTGTTCGATTAAATATAAAAATTTATCCAAATGAGTTTGTATAAATTAGGATGGATTATAAGACGAATTATTTATGCATGTGCATACCCCAAGATAAGCTTTTATGGCTATTTAGGACGTCCAATAGTAATAATCAATGCTTCAAAATTGATTTTAAAACAAAAAACAAGAATCTTTCCTGGCTCTCGTTTTGAAGTCCACTCTAATACGAAAGGGAGTATTACAGTACACGAAAACTGTTCTATAGGTCAAAATTTTCACTGCACTGCTATTGGTAATTTAGAAATTGGCAAAGATACTCTAATAACAGCAAATGTCTGTATTACAGATATTCACCATGATTATAAAGAATTAGAGAAGCCAATGGTAAAACAAAAATACTTTCATTACAAAACAACAATTGGGAATAATTGTTTCATCGGTTTTGGGACTGTCATTCAAGCAGGAACTATTTTAGGTAAACAATGTATTGTTGGTTCAAATTCAGTTGTACAAGGTGTTTTTCCAGATTACAGTGTTATTGTTGGAACTCCAGCAAGAATAGTGAAAAGATATAATTTTGAAACAAAAAAGTGGGAAAGAACAAATAATAAAGGAGAGTTTATATAATTATGGAAAAAATTTTGATTACTGGAGGTGCAGGTTTTATAGGTAGCAATTTAGCGTTAGCATTAATAAAAAAAGGATATAAAATTACAGTTTTAGATAATCTATCTACTCAAATACATGGAAAAAAACCAGAAGAGACATCTCCGTTATATAAAAGTATAAAAAATAAAGTTTCTTTTATAAAAGGTACTGTAACATCCAGAGAAGATTGGGCTAAAGCATTAAAAGGACAAGATGTTGTTGTTCATTTTGCTGCAGAAACAGGTACAGGACAATCTATGTATTGTATAGAAAAATATACCGAAGTAAACATACAAGGTACTGCTATTATGCTAGATATTTTAGCAAATAGTGAACATACAATTAAAAAAATTGTAATTGCTTCGTCTCGTTCAATTTATGGAGAAGGTAAATACATACATCCAGAATTGGGTTCAGTTTACCCAAATCATAGAAATGAAAAAGATATGTTGGCTGGTAATTTTGAAGTAACTTATAAGGGTAATTCTAATTTAAAATTAATGGCTACAGATGAAAAATCTAAAATTCATCCTTCTTCTGTGTACGGTATTACCAAACAAAATCAAGAGCAAATGATTATGACCGTTTGTCCAACACTTGGTATAGCACCAGTTGCATTTAGATATCAAAATGTTTATGGTCCTGGGCAATCTTTATCAAACCCATATACAGGTATTCTTTCAATTTTCTCAACTCAAATTAGAAATGGAAATGGGATACAAATTTTTGAAGATGGAAAAGAAACAAGAGACTTTGTATTTATAGATGATGTAGTTGTAGCCACTATATTTGGTATAGAAAAAGAAGTAGCAAATGGAGAAGTTTTTAATGTAGGTACTGGAGAAGCCACAGATGTTTTAACTGTAGCAAATACTTTAATTGATTTTTATAAAATTGATGTTCCTATTACAATAACAGGAAGATTTAGACTAGGAGATATTAGACATAATTTTGCGGATTTAACAAAAATTAATAAACTATTGGGTTTTAAACCAAAAATATTTTTTAAGGAAGGCATTCAGCAATTTACAAAATGGGTGCTTAAACAAGAAATTCAAAAAGATAAATTAAATGTTTCTCTAGAAGAGATGAAACAAAAAGGATTATTAAAATGACGCTTAAGGAGCAATTAGAAGATAAAAAAATATTATTTTTTTCTGTTCAAACTTTTAATTTGGAAAAAGAAATTGTTCTAAAATTAAAAAGTTATGGTGCAGAGGTAGATTATTATGACGAAAGACCAAATAACAATAGCTTTACTAAAGGGATAATAAGAGTAAAACGCTCCTTATATAAAAAAAAAATAAACGTATACTATTCAAAAATTTTAAAACAAACAAAAAATAAAGAATATGATTTCTTGTTTGTTAATAAAGGAGAAGTAATCACAAAAGATTTTTTAAAAAAGTTAAAAGAACAACAATTAAATTGTAAATTTATTTTTTACACTTGGGATTCTTTTAAAAACAATAATAATCCACTCAACATTTTAAAGTATTTTGATGATAAATTCACTTTTGATTCAGAAGATGCGTTAAAGTATAATTTAAAATTTAGACCATTATTTTTTTTAGATTCATTTAAAGCAGAAACCCAACCCAAAAGATTAAAGTATGATCTATTGTTTTTAGGTACAGCACATTCAGATAGGTATCTTCTAACAAATAAAATAACAGATTGGTGTTATAAAAACAAATTAAAAACATTTTCTTTTTTTTACTTACAAGGGCGTTTAGTGTATCTGTATAAGAGTCTTTTTGATAAAACTTTTAAAAAAGTTAAATATAAAAACCTTAACTTTAACAGTTTAACAGCAAAGGAAATAATCGATCTATATTCTAAATCGAAAGTTCTTTTAGATATAAATCATCCTAGTCAAAAAGGGTTAACAATGAGAACTTTTGAAGCTATAGGTGCAAGAAAAAAAATTATAACTACAAACAAAGAAATAAAAAAATATATTTTTTATAACCCCAACAATATCAAAATTATTGATAGAGATAATTTAGATTTAGATTTAGATTTCTTTGCTTCAGATTATCAAAAAATTGATAATGAAGTTTATAAAATGTGTACAATAGATGGTTGGTTATCGTCTATATTTATAGAAAAGAATAATTTTTATTGGTTTAATAATAATTAATGAAAGGAAATTATTTTGGTAAGTGTAAGTGCTACAAGATAAAAGAAACATAATTTTTTCAATAAAAAATGCAAATAATAACAGGAAATAAAGGTTTCATCGACACAAATTTAACACAATATCTTATTGATAAAGAAGTTTTGAGTCCACTCCGAAAAGTCAATTATTGTAATTTCCACTAGAAATAAAGTAGCTTTATGTATTTAAATAGCTTAAAATCAATATTTTTAAAAACACAAGTAATTTCTCAAAGGTAATTTTTATCACGAAAAAACACTTTTCGGAGTGGACTCAAAATTAGTTGTGAATTTTTTAGCTAAAATTGGAGACATCATTCCAATACCTATAAATTCAGAAAGATTAAAAAAATTAACTGAAAACTATGAAGTTTCTAATGCTAAAATTAAAAAAGCAATCCAGAAAGAAATCCCTTTATCTTGCATAGAAGGTATAAAAAAAACCATTACCTCATTTTAATTCATGGAAAAATATTTACTTGTTTTAGTTATTCTGATTTTTGCTTCTTATTTATATTTAAGGTTAGCAATTAAATACAAAATCATTGACAAACCAAACGAACGCAGTTCTCACAAAAAAATAACGGTAAGAGGAGGTGGGATTATTTTTCCAATTGCAATTTTGTTATTTTCGCTATTCAATAATTTTGCCTATCCTTATTTTACAATGGGTGTTCTAATGATTTCTATTATCAGTTTTATGGATGACCTTATTACTTTGAGATCTAGAATTAGATTTCCGTTTCAATTTTTTGCAGTATTCTTAATTTTATATCAAGTGAGTTTACCTTTCTTTCCAATCCCAATATTTATTTTTTACCTAATTTTTGGTGTTGGAATTGTAAATATGTTCAATTTTATGGACGGTGTTAATGGTATTACAGGCTTATATTCAATGGTTGTTTTAGTAAGTTTTTATTTTTTAAACTTAAATGAAAATTTAATTGATAATGATTTAATTATCTATAGTATTATTTCATTAGTAGTTTTTGGGTTTTATAATTTTAGAAAAAAAGCATTATTCTTTGCAGGCGATATAGGTAGTATTGTTATTGGAATGCTGATATTTTTTATGGGAATATTATTTACCATACAACTAAATTCACCATTAATTTTATTGCTAGTTATTGTTTATGGAGCAGACGCTAGCAACACTTTATTATACCGAAAATTCTTTACAAAAGAAAGTATTTTTGAACCTCACAGACATCATATATATCAAAAATTAGTTCATATTAAAAATATGTCTCATCTAAAAGTTTCAATATTATATGCTTCTATTCAGATAATTGTTAATACTCTTATATACAAAACATATAAATTAGAAATACAAACTCAATTATTAATTTTTGGAACTTTAGTAACTTTGTTTATTCTTTTTTATATCTATTTATTTAGGAAACTTAAGGTTTAATTTATTCAAAGAACCTTTTTCAACTCACTGAAGATATACTCAAAATAGATAGGTTTTCGGAATTTTAGAGGTAGCCATTTTTTCTTTATCAACCTAGCAAGGACAAAATTTTAACACCGAGAAAGCCCCCTAAAAGAATTGTTTTAAACACACACTACCGAATAGAAAAAGTTATCCAAAATTAAAAACGACTTCCTCCAATAGGCGATCCGTCAGGAATTTTAGGCACGCTTTTTTTCTTAAACAAAGTTGGATTCTTTTGAAAACCTTCAATCATTTTTATCAAAGATAGGTCATACATTTTTTGAACTCCTTTTCCTTTTTTCTCTTTTAAAAATGACTTAATTCCGTTCAACTTAAAATCAACAATTGCATTTACTTGTTGGTATTGATTTTTATAGCTTGATAGATAAAACAACTGTTCTAAAACCTGAACGTTGATGACATTTTGTAACTCTTGTTTATAAGAGTCTTTATGATTCTTCTTAAACGTTTTATTCACAATTTCGTCAATCATTTCAGACAAACCTAACTGTCTTTTATGTAAACTTTTATGTGCTACCAATCTAGAAACTCGTTGTGGGTGTAATACTAAACGTAAGGTCATTTCTGATGCCGTTTCTACCGCGCCAAAAGGGTCAAAAGCGACGCCTGTTTTACTTTTAAAAGACTCTCTAGTTCTATCAAAACCAATGGCTCTTGGTGGAAATAAGGTTAATTTTTCTTCGGGAATGGCAATTTCGGCAACAGAAATAGTTTGCAAAACGGCCTGTAATGCAATACGTTCTGTAACACCAGATACTCGTTTTACTGGAGACTGATTTCCTCCTTTTACAACAAAATTATAGTCCAAACCACCTATCAATTTTACAGTGGCTTCCGTTTGATATCTATGAAGAAAATACAGTGGCACAAACACGTCTTCTAATACCGAATACGGCTCTTTGCTCTTTATATTATCCACAGAAAAATTAGCAATAGCAACTTTTCTAATCTCTAAAATATTATATAATTCATCGTGAATATTCCCGCCATTATCCCATAAATGTGCATACGCATGTGC
>JBMYWO010000023.1:0-21199 GCA_049607505.1 Polaribacter sp. | reverse complement strand
AATTAAAGGAATTTTAAATACCTTACATTGGTTAAAAATGTATTCTTCATACAAACCTAAAAACAAAAATTATACACCTATTTATTGTAAAAAATCATATTGGATGTATATGGAAGAAGGCGGTTTTTTAGAGGTTTTGGTAGATTTAAAACAACAAATAAAGAAAGGCGATAAAATAGCCATTGTAAAAAACGCTTTTGGAAAAGTTATAAAAGAATATTTTGCTCCAGAAAACGGAATAATAATAGGTAAAAGTACGAATCCTGCTAATATGAATGGAGGAAGGATAGTACATTTGGGTGTTTTTTAACCGCAAAGGCACAAAGTTTTTTTAGTTTAAGTCATAGAATACTTTGCGATTTTTCTTTGTGCCTTTGCGGTTATTTTTTTCAATACAAAGCAGGCAAAAAATATTTGTCAAGTATTTATGGTTGCATACATTTGAAATCTTAACAGCGTATTATTTTAAAACACTATCGGACGATGTTTATCATAAATTTCTTGATAATATCTTTTTATTTTGTAGTTTTATCGTTCTAAATTAGCTTCAAGTTTAATGAAAAAAATAATTTTAGGAAATCTATTATGGATTCTTGTTGGTTGTTCACCTCTTAAAGAAGTAGCGTTTAAAAATCCCGTAGATACTACCACCAAAAAGATACATCTTCAAAAGAAAAAAGTGTATTCAATGGATGATATTCACGTTTATGCTTCCAATAAGTTTGACGGCGCTCGATTAAACGGTTTTGAAAAAGTAAATGATAGTACTGTAAAAGCAATTATCAAACCAGAAAATACTCCTATTAATAATAGTGCTTATTATTCATTTAAAATTTGGTCTAAAAAACAAAGACCTATTTACATTCAGTTTGACTACCCAAAAGGATTTAACCATAGATATATTCCAAAAATCAAAACAATTTCAAGCAATTGGAAAGTACTTGATTCTACCAATATGTATAAAAAAGAAGGCGTTACTTTTATTAAATTAATTATAAATAAGGACACCACTTGGGTTTCTGCTCAAGAACTTGTTACTGCTAAAGACACAGAAAATTGGTATAAAAATTTAATAAGCGGTAAAGAAAATTATGTGTATTTAAAATCTGCTGGTAGGTCTAAATTAGGTAGAAACTTGCCCATGTTAGATATTTATAAAGGAACAAAAAAACAAAAACCTATCATCGTTTTATTGACACGGCAACATCCACCAGAAGTAACAGGTTTTTTTGCTTTTCAAGAATTCTTAAAAACAATTTTAGAAGAAAATAAATTAACATCAGAATTTTTAAATACATATAGAGTGTTGGCTTTTCCTATTGCAAATCCAGATGGGGTAGATTTAGGGCATTGGCGTCATAATGCAGGAGGGGTAGATACCAATAGAGATTGGTCTAAATATAACCAACCAGAAATAAAACAAGTAGTAAAGTTTATTACAAAAGCGAGTAAAAAAGATAAAGGGAAAATTATTTTAGGAGTAGATTTTCATTCCACCTATCACGATGTTTTTTATACCAACAAAACAAGAAAAGGAACTACACTACCTACTTTTATTGAACAATGGTTTGCTGCTTTAGAAACAAATATTCCAAATTATAAAGTAAATGAAGCAATAGCAAATAGTACAAAACCCGTTTCTAAAGGATGGTTTTTATACGGACACAATGCAGTAGGAATTACTTATGAAATAGGAGACAAAACACCAAGAGACAACATAAAATTAGTGGGCAAAATAACCGCCCAAGAAATGATGAAAATATTAATAAAAACAACTTTAAAATAAATCCAATTATTAATTAAAAACAAATAAATATGATCAAAAAGTTATTTTTATGTGTCTGTGTATTATTACTATCAAGTAGTATGCTCATGGCACAAAAAACAGTAACAGGTACTGTAAGCGATGCTTCAGGGCTTTTACCCAGTGTTTCTGTACAAGAGAAAGGGACAACCAATGGTGTGGAAACAGATTTTGACGGGAACTTCAGTATTAGGGTTGCCAATAACAATGCTATTTTAGTATTTAGTTATTTGGGGTATAAAACCAAAGAAGTTGCTGTAACAGGAAAAACAACCTTGACTGTTACCCTAGAAGAAGATGCAGAAAGTTTGGACGAAATTGTGGTATCTGCTTTAGGTTTTAAAGAACAAAGAGATAAAATGGCTTCTACCTATTCAAAAATAGAAGCTGATAAATTGGTGCAACCTGTAGAAAACAAAATTATTGACGGTATGGCGGGTAAAGCTGCTGGGGTTAATATTGGGGCTACTTCTGGTGACCCAGGTGCGGGTTCTAATATTCAAATTAGAGGAACAAGTTCTTTAGGCGGCTCCTCTCAACCTTTAATTGTTGTGGATGGTATTCCGTTAAATAATGATAATATTTCAGGTTCTGGAGATAGTGATGCCTCTGCTGGCGTTTCACAACAATCTCGTTTAAATGATTTAAACCCAGATGATATTGAGTCTTTTCAAGTATTTAAAGGAGCATCCGCAGGAGCTCTTTATGGTTCAAGGGCTTTAAATGGCGTCATTGTGATTACCACCAAAAGAGGAAAAGCAGGCAAGTTTAATGCTACTTTTTCTTCAGGTCTTTCCATAGACGAAATTGCGTACAAACATCCGCTTCAAGGAACTTTTGGGCAAGGTACTAGCGGAAATTATAGCCCAACATCAGCTTTTTCTTGGGGAGATAGAATTTCTGAAAGAGTAGGTGGAGCAGATGATGTAGATACTTCTGGGCAATTTTTTCAATCAACAGTAACAGACAATATTATTTATCCTATAACCACAAAAAATTCTCAACAAGTATATAGAGATTCTAATTTTGATCAAGTTTTTCAAAACGGAATTACCTACGACAACAAATTTTCGTTGAGTACAGGTACAGCAAAAGGGACGTTCTTTTTAAGTGCGGGTCATATTAATCAAGAGGGAATTATAAAAAGTAGTTATTATAAAAAGACCAACTTTACAGTAGCCACAACACAAAACTTTACAGATAAATTTACTGTAAATGCAAAAGCAAATTATGTGCAGACGGGTTCTAACAGAACCCAACAAGGATCTAATACCGCAGGTCTTTATTTAGGTTTGTTACGTACTGCTCCAGATTTTGACATTATAGATTATAAAGGAGATTATCACAGTAGTTCAGGTACGGTAACACAATCTCGTCATCGGTCATACAGAAGGTATTTAGGAAATAGCGACAATGCTATTTACAACAACCCGTTATGGACCATTAATGAGCAACAAAGTACAGCAGCTGTAAATAGACTAATAGGTACAACCAACCTTTCGTATCAATGGAATACCAATATCAATACAATTGTTAGAGGAGGCGTAGATTTTTATGATGATACAAGAGTGTATTTTTTCCCTTGGTACACAGCGGGGTCTGCTAGAAGATATGGTTTATTAAATGATGAAACTATTTTAAATACTGAATACAATGCAGATATTCTTACAAATTTCACCTATGAATTATACGAAGAGTTAAATTCAAATATTGTTGTTGGTTTCGGATTGAACGATAGAAGAAGAAAACGATCATTTACTGAAGCTGATAATTTTATTGCGAATTTCAGAAACCCTTTAGATGCCACAGAAATAGCCGCCAAAGAGAATATAACTTCAGAAATTACAAAAACAAGCAGACGTAATATTCGTTTTTATGGAACTGCAAATTTTGATTATTTAGACCAATTTGTTTTACAACTTGGGGGTGCTTTTGAAAAACATTCCGTATTACCAAAATCAAATAATGGATTCTTTTACCCAAGTGCAGAATTTGGATGGACTTTTAGTAAAGCACTAGAAAACAAAGGAGACCTTTCTTTTGGTAAAATAAGATTAGCCTATGGTCAGGTGGCAAACGTGCCTATAGCACATAGAGAACAAACCGTTTTTGAAGTGGGTAGTTTTTCTACCTTTTCAGATGCCATTGCTTTAGAAGATTTTGGTGGTGGGTATCAATTAGATGAAGCATTAGGAAATGCAGATTTAAAACCAGAAATAAAAACAGAATATGAATTTGGGTTGGATGTACGGTTTTTTAAGAACAGATTGGCAGTATCAACTACCTATTATACCAATAAAACAGAAGATGTTTTATTGACTAGAGCCATACCAACTTCTTTAGGTTTTACAGACATTTATTCCAACGGAGCAACTATTGAAAACAAAGGACTAGAAATAGAAATGAAATATGATTTTCTTAAAAAAGAAGATTGGAAAGGGTCTGTTTCTATGAATTTTAGTACAAATGATAATATTGTATCAAAACTACCAGGAGGCGGTACCATTAATTTTACATCAGGTAGTTCCATACAATCTATTGCCAAAGAAGGATTTCCTTTAGGCGTTCTTTCTACACAAGGTGCTTTAAGAGATGCTGACGGAAATATGATTTTAGATGCCAACGGATTTCCTCAAGTAGATACAAGTGGAGATTTAATTGTGGGCGACCCCAATGCAGATTGGCGAGGTGGTATGCAACTAAACCTTTCGTACAAAAATTTCTCATTAAACGCATCGTTTGATACCAGTCAAGGAAATGATGTTGCAGAACGTACACGATTTATTACTTCCTATTTTGGAACTCATGCAGACGTTGGCAATACAATTACATTAACAGAAGATTTAGTAAATCACTCTGGCACCAGTTTTCCCGCAGGTTCTGTAGTTAGAGGAAATGTAGGTAATTTTGGCGGAGGCAATGTGTTGTTAGACGAAAGATATTATAGAACATTATATGGTTTTGGAGATGGTAAATTAAATGAATTTGCAGTACATGACGGTAGCTGGTCTCGATTAAGAGAATTATCAGCTTCTTATGTTTTAAATTCTGAAGAACTTAAAAAAACCATAGGGTTTAGTTCTATTGAATTTACAGTATCTGGTAGAAATCTAATGATATGGACAGACGTTGTGGGTATAGATCCAGATGTCAATCAGTTTGGTATTGGTAGAGGTAAAGGCTTAGATTATTTTTCTAATCCAGGAGCTAGAACCTATGCCTTTGGTGTTAAACTTAATTATTAATAGAGAAAATTTAAAAATATGAAAACTATATATAAAATAGGGTTAACTTTTGTTTTTCTGATAACCATTGTTGCCTGTGAAGGTTATTTAGATGTAAATGATAACCCAAACCAATTAGTAGAAGTACCCTCCGGAGATTTGTTGTTAAGAGGAACTTTATTAGCAAATGCACAAGTGCAACAAGGACACTTGTCTCGTGTATCTATGTATTATACAGGAGGTTTGATAGGAAACAATTTAGTACAACAAACCATTTATAATTATGATTATACTCCAGGAGATTCAGACGGAACTTGGACACAAATTTATAATGGAATTTTAGTTCAGAATAAAGAAATTAGAAGACTATCTCCAGATATTGGGCGATTAAATGGAATGATTGATGTAAATGAAGCTTTGGCAATGGGGACAGCAGCCTCACTTTTTGGAAATGTTCCGTATTCTACAGCCGTTCCAGATAACCCAAATTTAGATTCACCAGACCCCACTTTTGATGCTCAAGCAGATGTGTATGAAGCCATACAAACCTTGCTAACAAATGCAATTCCTAAACTTCAAAATGGAACTACCACTGGAACTACCAATGAGCAAGATAATTATTATGGAGGCGATGCTTCAAAATGGATAGAAGCAGCAAATACCCTAAAAGCTCGTTATTATCTACAAACAAAGCAATACAGTCAAGCCCTAACTCATGTAGTTAGTGGTATTAGTAGCGGTGCAAACACCATGTCCTACAATCCTATTGGAGACGTAGATGGAAATAGTAATATTCTGAACAATTTTGTAAACAGTAGTAGAGCAGGGGATATGACAGGAGTAGGAGCTTTTTATAGAGATTTAACCGATCCTGCGAATGCAAATAGCAGAAACAATACTAAAACGGACGAAACAGCCCGAAGACAATATAGCTATATTGACGGAGACGGAGGGCAAACTGACGGAATAGACGATGCAGATACTCCAATGAAATTAGTTAGTTATGAAGAAAACGTATTGATATGGGCAGAATGCCTACTACGTGTAAATAACAATCTGCAAGGAGCCATTGACAAGATTAATGAATTAAGAGCGTACTTACGTTCTGGAAACGCATTCAATATTATTGGAGGAGCAACCTATCAATATGATGATTATGTATTAGCAGATTTTCAAGCAGGCGGTATGGAAAATATGGACAATATAGCTACGGATAGAGCAATTTTAAGAGAAATTATAGAAGAGCGTTACGTGTCTGGGTTTAGCACTTTTATGCCATTCAATGACGCTAGAAGACTTAAAAATAGTGATAGCGATGTGATTGTGCCTTTTCCATTGAATAATACTACCACTACGGTCAATCCGCAGAGGCTATTATATCCACAAGATGAAATTGACTCAAATAGTAATATTCCAAGTCCAATTCCAGACTTGTTTACACCAACACCTGTTAATCAATAATTTGAACTAATAAGCGGTGTGAGACCTGACAAGTTTTTAAAAACTTGTCAGGTCTTTATAATTAATAATTTAGTAAAAAATGATTCACATTCTACAAATAGGATTTGGTCCTTTAGGAATTCAAATTGGCAAATATATTGCTCAAAAAAAAACTGTAAAAACTATTATAGGTGTTGATATAAATCCAAAATTAAAAGGGAAATTTCTATCAAGTTTAGATACCGATTTACCAAAAGATATACCTATTTTTTCTTCAGTAGAAAAAGCAATTTCTACTATAGATAAAAAGCCAGATGTAGCCATTATTACTACAGTTTCTAGTTTAGAAAAATTAATCCCTCAAATAGAAGAAGTTGCTAAATTTGGAATTCCTGTTATTTCTACATGTGAGGAATTATCCTATCCGTGGAAATTACAACCTAAATTGAGCAAACAATTAGACGAAGTTTGTAAAAAACACCATATTGCTTGTTTAGGAACAGGTGTAAATCCAGGTTTTTTAATGGATTATCTGCCTTCTGTTTTTACATCCATATCTAAAGAAATAGAACATATAACCGTAGAAAGAGTACAAAACGCTTCACCTAGAAGAATACCTTTCCAACAAAAAATTGGAGCAGGATTGACTTTAAAAGAATTCAAAGAAAAAGAAGCCACAGGAACTTTACGGCATGTTGGATTACAAGAATCTGTTTATTTATTAGCAAACAGCATTGGTTTAGAATTGGACGAAGTAACCGAAAGTTTAGCACCAGTAATTGCTGAAAAAACAGTTTCGTCAGCAGCCATTAAAGTGAAAAAAGGCGATGCTCGTGGAGTAGAACAAATAGCTCACGGTTATGTAAACGGGGTATGCAAAATAAAAATGCACTTTAAAGCAGCCATTGGCGAACCCCGTTCGTTTGATAAAATAACCATTACAGGCGTTCCTAATTTTTCTTCGGAAATAGAAGGAGGAATTAACGGAGATATTGCTACATGTGCTATTACAATTAATTGTATTAATAGTATTCTAAAATCACCAGCTGGTTTACAAACGATGACAACGATTAATGCTCCTGGATTTATCAACTAAAAAAAGCATGTTATTTTTATTTTCTTAAAGATTATTAATTATGAAACTATCGAAAAGGCGATTGAACAGAGGAAAATAAGCCGACGCAACACCAAAAATTGTTATTATTTTTGAACCTAACAATTTCATTAATTTAGGCATAACCCTATTATTGCTAATAAGTTGCTCTTCAACAGAACTTATGTCCTCTTCGGATGAATGACGACAAAATAAAAAATATTTTTCAGAAAATACCCAACTATTTTAGGCACCATTACCAAAAAACCTCATTGTGTATAAAACAATGAGGTTTTTTTATTATGTTTTGATATTTTATTTCGTTCTACTATGACATTCAGTCAACAAACATTATAAACCGCCACTGAACACTGCGACTGAAAACTGAATACTATCTTCTAGGATTTCTAGCTTTTTGTTTTTTATAAGACATAGGCCCCACTTTGTCTGTAACACATCTAAAACCAATATAGTTTGTGGCCATATATTCTGGCAGATATCTTCTTTGTGCAGGGTCTAACCAGTATTCTCTATCAGACCAAGCTCCACCTTTATACACTCTAGTATTATCGCTAATTAAGGTTGTTCTTTTCGCTCCGTCATTTACAAAAGTATCTTCTCCAGAAATAGAATCTCTAACCTTTTCGGGACTTTCTGGTGAGTTATACATATTGGGTTTAGAGGCAAATCCCTCTTCATCTTCTCTATAAAATCGAGAGGAGTGCAAATCACCATCATTAATATTAGAATTATCAGCAACTTTAAAATTTCTTCTCATAGTAGCGTCATTTCTGGTAATTGGAATATACTTTATAGTTCCAGGTAAATCTTTAGGAACAATAGTCCCATTGGGCAATGTGTCATATTCAACTTCTGCACCGTCATCAGTTCCAGCAATCACAACTTTTCCATCTTCATTAATCATTTTTTTAGTGAATATATTTCCTCTAAAATAATTAAAATCATTAGCATCAGCATCTATAATGGGTCTATAAACATCTGCCACCCATTCAGCAACGTTACCAGACATATCATACAAACCAAAGGCATTTGGTCGATAAGATTTTATTTTAATAGGAATGTCTGAACCATCAGAACTCCAACCCGATAAACCACTATATTCTCCTTGTCCTTGCTTAAAGTTTGCTAATTGATTTCCTCTAAATCGTTTTTTTGTTTCTCTAGTATATTTGCCATTCCAAGCATATTTTTTTCTACCTCGTATATTGTCATATTCTCTATTTTCTATATTCGCTTTTGCAGCAAATTCCCATTCTGCTTCCGTAGGCAATCTATATTTTTGATTTAAAACACCATCAGCTCTTGTAATTTTTCTTCCTTGAAAAGCATCTTTAGAAGGTCTAGCCTCTCCTTTTTTTCTTGCAGATTTAGTTTTGATACCTCGTTTGTAAATGGTTGAATCTCCATCAAATAATCTTTCTGAATCGGTTAAGAAAACATCAGTATCAAAGAAATTTCTAACAGAATCATTTTCAAAAATATTTTCAATATGTCCTTTATCTATTAGCGTTTTAAGGTTTACTGCATTGGTACGCCATTTACAATATTCATTTGCTTGTAACCAATTGACACCAACCACAGGATAATCTGCATAGGCAGGATGACGCAAATAGTTTTCTACTAAAATATCTGTATTTCCTAAACTTTTTCTCCACACCAAGGTGTCTGGCAAAATGGAATTATACACATGTTTGTATTTTTCTTCAGAAGGAGGAAAAACATCTTTGGTATATTGTAAAAACAAAAAGTATTCAGAATTTGTTACTTCCGCTTCGTCCATAAAAAATGAACGGACGTGTATTTTTTTAGGTGTTGTATTCCAATCAAACATCACATCATCTTGCACCTGTCCCATAGTAAACGATCCACCTTCAATAGCCACCATTCCTGGAGGTGGTTTTTGTCCTTTAAAAGAATTGCTTCTAATATAATTACCGTTCTTCGGGTCGTTAAATTTTAAGCCTGTTAATCTAGAAGTATTTGTTGATGATTTATTACAGTTTACTAAAAGTAATGTTGTTAAAACAAGCAGTGTTATTTTTAATACGTTTCTCATTTCCTAATATTGAAATTGATGGATTTTTATAATAGCGATGCAATTTACAACAAATATATTTTTGTACAAGTAAACTATCATTTTTAACGCTACTTTCTTTTAATGTACATTTTATAAACGTTGCCTTTTTTAAATTAGTATAATCTATGCTTAAAAACAATGTAGGGAGTATATTTAAAATTAATCAGCAATGTGAACCAAAGGAAAAATGCTATCAACCTTGCCAGCAGGCAGGGACACAGATTTAAAGCGCACACTATGTTTTTTTACTCTATTGATAAAAAAATAGTTGTAGTTCGTATTCTTGGAAATAAAATGAGTTTTATAAAGCAATAGTCCGTTGAGTTTTGATTTAAAATATTGACAATCAATAAAATAAGTTAAAGATAGTTGAGTTTAAATTAGGATAACTCCTTAATTTTCATTAATTTAATAATTAATTTCAAACAGCTATTAAAGATGATTTTCAAGGAGAAATCCAATTATAAAGATCACATAAAAATGTTCTTAACAAAATGAATGGTGTAAATAAATGGCAATTTTACATAATGGCAAATTATAGGATCAAATGTATAAATGTCAAGTTTCTTGAGAATCGCGTATTTAAAATAACTTGAACCATTGTACATCATATTAAAATTAAACAAGAAGCAAAACACGAATGTTTAATGACCCAAGTACAAAGACCTTTTGTGAAGAACTAAACACACTGGGATATTTTACATAGTATAGAATTATAGCTATGGAATGATATGAAATACATTTGTACTATAATTAATATTATGTTAAATAATAAATTTAAACACACAAAATCACATACCATTCTATCATTTCTTTAAATTCTATTTTTATGCCATTCCTACTTTTATTAAATCAAGTTTACAATACACAATCACAAAAATGAATTTATTTTCAAATACTGTTAAATTTGTAGCAAAACCAATAAAAGTTAAATGCTTTGATTATAAAGCCTTTTTCATTCCCAAGATTTAAAAATCATTTGCTATGTATAACTCCAATTTTTAGTAGCCCCTCCCCTATTATTGTATGTGAAAAACAACTCAGTTGAAGAGTGAAATTATCCAAGGGAGCATGCTCCCTTGTTACGTTAAAAAGATTACTTCATCATTTTTCTTCACTGTCATACTTTTTTATATATTGCGTTCTTATGAAGCAATTAATGTTGGTTTTTATTGGTGGCGGATTTGGTAGTGTTTTACGCTACATCATTGGAAAATTCTTAAACAATACCCAAAATGGAATTCCCTACGGAACTTTTTTAGCCAATATTCTAGGAAGCTTATTCATCGGAATTATTTTAGGATATGCTACCAAAAACAATACGTTAAGTCAAAATAGCACCTTATTACTAGCAACAGGTTTTTGTGGCGGTTTTACCACCTTTTCAACTTTTGCTTATGAAAATCATATATTTTTAAAATCGGGAGACTTTATAAGTTTTGCATACTATACAATAGCAAGTTTTGTTGTTGGGTTTTTAGCCGTTTTTGCAGGAATGTATATAGTAAGGTTTGTATAAATGTCTGTTTCACCAAGTTATCTGTTGTCAATAAATTATGTATTTTTACATACCTAAAAATTTATAGTGAAAAACATATTTTACATCATTGTTTTCTTCCTTATTTCTTGTGATGATACTTTGCAGAATAATATGGAACAGGACGTATCCAAACCACTTTTAAGTATTGCGAAAGAACATTCTAAAATAGCACCTATAAAATCCATATATAAAAAGGAAACTGAAAATTGGGAAGAATTAAATGCGCTGAATTCTTTTATCTCTCGATTTTCCAAAACATCGCCCAACGAAGCATTAAGCAACGCTTTGGAATTGAGAGATTTAGTAAAAAGTTTAAAAGACAGTATAACGCCTACGGTTTTTGATATTCCTTCTTTTCACGCAAGAATTAATCTTTTAGATAACGAAGTTTTACGATTGGTAGATTTATCATACATTACTGCAATTACAGCTGAAGATGTTCACAAACAAATAGATAAAACACTCACTTCTTTTTCGGCTGTAAACGCTAAAATAAATACAATTCTTTCTCAAAAAAAGTTTGAAGATGATTTAGATATTGATACCAGTTTTATTGGCATTGATACAACTAAAATTGATAGTGTTTCCAAAAAATCTATCAGCAAAAAACTAGATGATACTATTCTTTTCGATAAGAAAAAATTTGAAAAAAAGGGTAGAAAATCGAAAAAAATGAAATCATTTAAAAGAATAAAAAACAAATGATAAAAAGACTGATATTACTTTTATTTGTAAGTTTTTTACTGATACATTGTAGTGATTGTAAAACCGATAAGGAACAAAAAATAGATACTTCAAAAATAAAAGAGTATGTAGATCTTCTTTTAACAAATTGGCATAGAGCGGCTTCAGAAGCAAATTTTGAAAATTATTTTGGAGCAATGGATAGCGTTTCTATTTTTATAGGAACAGATGCTTCCGAAATTTGGTCGAAGAAAGAATTTGAGGCGTTTAGCAAACCTTATTTTGACAAAGGAAAAGCTTGGGATTTTAAAACTTTAGACCGCAATATCTACACCAATAACTCTGGAAATTTTGTTTGGTTTGATGAACTTTTAATCACATGGATGGGAACTTGCAGAGGTTCAGGTGTCTTGGAAAAAACCGACAATAAATGGAAAATTAAACATTACGTATTGTCAGTTCCAATTCCGAATGATGATATAAATACAATAATTGCTGCAAAAAAAGAAAAGGATTCTATTTTTCTACAAAAAAATTATAAAGATAAACTGGACTAATAACTTGGTCAAATTCGTAAATCATTTTTATAGCACACAGGAAGAATTTCACCTTTTGTCAAACAAAAACGCTCTAATTCTTCCGAAGTTATTTTTTGAGTATAGTCTATTTCTTCCACAGTAAAACCAATAGCACGAAGTTTATCAAAATAATCACGACCATAAATTCTTACATGATCGTATTGACCAAATATTTTTGCACGTTCCTTTTTATCAGTAATAGAATTATCTTCAAAAGTTTTTTCTCTTGATACATCTTGTGGAACTTGAAAAATGCCCATCCCATTTGGTTTTAAAACTCGATACAATTCTTGCATTGCCTTCGTATCATCAGGAATATGCTCTAAAACATGGTTACAAAAAACAACATCAAAAGAACTGTTTTTAAAAGGAAGATTACAAATATCTGCTTTTACATCTGCAATAGGAGACTCTAAATCTGATGTGATATATTCTAGATTTTGTTGCTTTCTAAAAATGTCTAAAAAGCATTGTTCAGGAGCAATATGCAAGACTTTTAGTACCGAACTTGTTTCAGTATCTTTGGAGTAATCTCTCAATAAAACCTTAGATTTTGAATTGTATTTAGGCTCAAAAAAATCTGTTTCCTGTTGAAGAAAAAGCCATAACAAACGATGTCTTTCTAAAGACAACGTTGATGGCGAAAGCGCATTTTCACGTTGTTTCCCATACCCGTAAGGTAAAAATTTACGAAAACTTTTTCCATCTATTGGATCTGTAAATCGATTGCCTTTTAAACTCCACGCAATTATAGGACGTACCCAATAACTCACTTTTATTAAAATAGGTCTCGGGATTGTATTTAATATGGTTTTAAAAATTTTCATACGTAAGTAGTATTTTTAACTAGAAATACAATCTAATAAATCATCATATACAAAGCGATAATCTAACTTCTTTTGTAATTTTTCCGAACTGATAATCTTATATTTTAATTCTTTATTTTCCTCAAATTCAGGTGTGTCAAAACCTAAATCTTGTTTTGCTTTCGTATAAAATTCTCTTCTTGTTGGATGATGATTTGAACAGGCATTAAAAGTATCGTTCCAAATATTTTGAGCTATGATTTTTTGAATAATCCGAATACAATCTTCTTGATGAATCATATTGACAAACCCATTAGGTTGCGGTATTTTTCGTCCATTTTGAAACCAATTTCCAGGTTTTCTATCTTGTCCAAATAAACCTGCAAAACGAATAATAGTGGTTTCAAAAGAAGTATTTTCTCTAAATAATTTTTCAATTTTAGATAGCGGAGTGTCCAAAACTTCATCTTTTTCTGTCACCACTTTATTTTTCCTATCATACACAGAAGTGGAACTAATAAAAATTACTTTTTGAATCATTGATTTTTCAATTTGAGAAATCAATTGTTTAAAATCTTCTATGCTTTTAGAAGTAATTGCAATAATTAAAATATCAGCATTTAAAAATGCTGAGAAATTTTCATTTGAAGATATATCAATTAAAAAAGGTAAAATTTTTGCTTTTTTCAACGCTGTTATTTTCTCTCTAGAAGTTGTAGAACCCTTAACAGCATACCCTTTTTTTAGCATAGAAATTGCTAACGATTTTCCTAACCAACCACAACCTAAAATACTAACATTCTTCATTGCAACAAGTTTCGTCTTTTACCAATTTACAAGAAATTACTGCCAATAAAGCTCCTAAAATAGGTGCAATTATATACATCCATACATGTTTTAAATGACCAGAAATAAGTGCAGGTCCTAAAGTTCTAGCAGGATTCATAGAAGCATTTGTAATGGGGCCTGCAAACATAGCTGCCAATAATACCACACCACCAATAGCTATTCCTGCTACCACGCCTATTTCTTTACTTCCTGTAGATACATTGATAATAACAAGCATTAAGAAAAAAGTAAGTAACAATTCTAGTACAAAAGCTCGCCAAACATCTACCGTAGGTAGGGTTGCGCCAAGAATTTCACTTGTAGGAAATAGAAACCATAGAATGAAACTTGCTAAAATTGCACCTAAAATTTGTGCTAAAATATATTTAGGTACTTCTTTCCAAGAAAACTTTTTAGCATAAGCAAATGCAATAGAAACAGCTGGATTAAAATGAGCTCCAGAGATTTCGCCAAAAGCATAAATCATAGCCATCACAATTAATCCCCAAGTAATAGCAATACCCACATGTGTAATTTCTCCGTTGGTAATTTCATTAATGGTCATAGCACCTGTTCCGCAAAAAACCATAGAGAATGTTCCAATAAATTCTGAAATATATTTCTTCATAGTTGCTAAAATATCGACAAAGATACATTGCTTTATTTTAAGATTTTGTTAACATTTAACCTTTTTAGAGATTGTATCTTTATAGGTTAATTAAAAACTAATTAATCATGAGAAAATTTTCAGTAAAACTTTTAAGTACTTTAACAATTCTAATGCTATTTGTTGTTGTAAGTTGTCAAAATAAAGATACTAAAGAAGTTAAAGTAGAGGAAACTAAAGAAAAAGTTGTAACTGCAAAAGTTATTGCACCACAACCAAGTCCTTTTTCTAAAGTAGAACAAAAGGTTGGCTTAACAGATGTAGTTCTAGAATATTCTAGACCTGGAGTAAAAGGAAGAACCGTTTTTGGAGATTTAGTTCCTTTTGGAAAAGTTTGGAGAACAGGAGCAAATGCAAGAACAAAAGTTACTTTTAGTACAGATATAACTATTGATGGGAATGTCTTAAAAAAAGGAACCTATGCTATATTTACAAAACCAGAAAAAGATTCTTGGGATGTCTATTTTTATACAGATTATAAAGGTGGTGGAGCTCCCAAAGATTGGGATGATACAAAAGTGGCCGCTCAAGTAAGAGTAACTGTACAAGCAATGCCAATGAAAATTGAAACATTTACCATGACTTTTGATGATTTAACAAATAATTCTGCTGTGTTAGGAATTCTTTGGGAAAACGCTTATGTAGGAGTACCTTTTAGTGTACCTACTGATAAAGCTGTAATGGCATCTATAGATGAAGTTATGAAAGGAAGTCCAGATTCAAATGCATATTACTCTGCTGCTGTTTATTATAAGAGTGAAAACAAAGATATAAACCAGGCATTAACTTGGATAGACAAAGCTATTGAAATGACTAGCGAAGACCCAAAATTTTGGATGGTAAGACAACAGTCTTTAATACATGCTAAAGCTGGTAAAGTAGAAACTGCAATTGCTGCTGCAAAAAAATCTTTAGAGTTAGCAGAAAAAGCTGGAAATGACGATTATATAAAAATGAACAAAGCTTCTCTTAAAGAATGGGGAGCATTATAAAAACTTATTTTTTACAATCTAAAAAATCTCAAGTTTCTATAGCTTGAGATTTTTTTTGTTGATAATAAAGACTTAACAAGTCAAATACTATTCTTTACCTTTTTTAAAACGCTCTTTATAAAAAAACCAACCTAACGGAATGAACAACAATAACCCATACGAAGTCAAAGAAATGAGTTTTCCTTGTTGAATAATTTTTGGCTCAAACTTAAATTCTATGCTATGATTTCCAGCAGGAACAACCATTCCTCTTAACACATAATTGACTCTAAAATGAGGTGCTAGTTTTTCATCAATATACGCATTCCATCCATCTTTATAATAGATTTCAGAAAATACAGCAAATTGCTCTTTTGTTGTTTTTGATTGATATGTTAACTTGGTAACATTGTAGTTTGTTAATTGAATAGTTGCCGTTGAGTCTTTATCAAAATTTGTTTTTTCTAGGTCAAATCTAGCATCAATAATTGCTGTTTTTTTAGTATTTAAAGAATCTAACTCTTGTATTTCTTCATTGGCAGAATTTACTATATTCACTTTTTCTACAAACCAAACATTTCCGTTTGCTTCTGGATTTTTCTGTACCTGTTCTATACCGTCTTTATCAGCAACAATAAAGTATTTAGTGTTTAGCATATTCAAAATTTCCATATTGTTTTTTACAATCTGATAATCAAAAAGTTCTTGATAACGACCCATTTTTGCAGCATGATACCCTCCAATAGAATTATGAAAATAAGAAGTTGATCCATCCTGCATAGGGTCTGTTGTAAAATTACCAACCCTAAATTGACTTTTGTCTTGCAGAATTAATTTATTTGCTTGTGAAGCCATAAAAGGTTTTTCTACTTTTCTAGCAGGTTTAAAATCATCCGCATTTACATATTTTTTATTGACAGAAATCAAATCAAATAAAATCAAAACAGCAAATGCTAGAATAACTTGAGTTTGTTTTAATTTGTTTTTCAATAAAAACCATAAAACCCCTCCAGAAATTAATACCAAAAACAAGGATCGCAATGTGTCTGAAAGCAGTATTGCTTTTCTATCTGCTACAACGGCATCAATCAAACCAGGTAACTCACCGTATTGTGAATCTCTTAACCCTTCAAAAGTTGAAGAAGCATGAGCGAATAAAAATCCTGCAACAATAATTCCTCCAAAAAGATAGATAGATTTTTTAAGGGCTTTTATTTTTTCTTCGGAAGAAATTTTATTGGAAAAGAATTGGTGTAATGCCAAAATTCCTAAAATGGGCACGCACAATTCAGCAATTATTTGTATGGACGAAACGGCTCTAAATTTGTTGTATAAAGGTACATAATCAATAAAAAAGTTTGTGACCAATTCAAAGTTTTTACCCCAACTCATTAGAATTGAAAAAACGGTGGCAGCAACTAACCATTGTTTTATTCTTCCTTTTACCATAAAAATTCCTAAAAAGAACAAAAAGAAAACAACGGCACCAATATAGGCTGGTGCTTCTATAATGGGTTGCTTACCCCAATAAGTAAGTACATATTTTGAATATTCTTTTGCTGTTTTTGTATCTATTTTTTCTTCTATAAGTTTATAAAAATTAGAACTTTCTGCAAGTTTTTCATAGGTTCCTCCACCCATAAATCGTGGAATAAACAAATTGAAGGTTTCTAATTTTGCATAACTATATTGAGTGATGTATGATTTGTCTAAACCTTTTGCAGTTTCTTTTTTGCTTCCGTCAGGGTTTATTGTTAATTCAGAATTGCCACGAGTACTGTAGTCTGAATATTCTTTCATAGCCATTAAACGTGGCGAATTTGCACCTATTCCCAACACAACAGCTACAATAATGATAGCCACTTGTTTTAAAAAAATGGGGACTATTTTCTTTTTTATGGCATCAATGCCTTCTACAATTCCTAAAATTAGCAAGCAAAACCCAAGGTAATAAGTCATTTGCGGATGATTTGTATAGATTTCTAATGCCATTGCCAATCCAGTAACCAGAAAACCAAGCAAATACCGTTTTTGAAAAACCCATAAAACTCCTGCCAAAACCAGTGGCATATAGGCAATGGCATGTGCTTTTGCGTTATGACCAGGCACAAAAATAATAATCAAATAGGTAGAAAATCCGAAGGAAAGTCCGCCCAAAATTGCCAATTTCCAATCAACTTTTAAGGCTAAAAGCAATACAAAAAAACTTAAAAAATATAAAAAAGTATAGTCTGCGGGTCTCGGTAAGAAACGAAAAAAATCATCTATAGAACGTACAAAATCATTGGGATAATACGCACTTAATTGATATGCGGGCATACCGCTAAATGCTGCTCCAGTCCAGTAAGGTTCTTTATGAGTAGCTGTTCTATAATCAACAATTTCTTTTGACATTCCTCTAAATTGAGTAATATCTGATTGTGAAATTTTTTCTCCTTTTAAAACGGGATGAAAGTAAACAAGAGAAGCAATTATAAAAATGATAATGCCAATACCATAGGGCAAAAATTTATTGAGTTTCATAGTTAGTCTATTTCTTCAAAGTCAACATATTCTCCAACAGAATCCGCACTTTGCTGATTTTTTCTTGGGGTTTTATCAATGACGGTTTCGCCTTCTTTTACAGTAGGTTTGGCTTGTTGATTTCTAAATTGTTGTTCCGCTTTTTTCTTCATCGTATTTGTTGCTTTTTTTATTAAAAATGGCGCAAACAACCTTGTTAAAAATTTAAAAGCGTAATAGAATAATACAATATATAGAAGAGTTTTTAATACACCCATTTTAGTTATAGTTCTTTAAAAAAATCAATCAAAAATAACAATTTGATAACAATTGTAACGTTAACAAACTATAAAACTTTTATTTCATTAAAAAAGTATTAAAAATAGTAATTTTAGAGTATGTTTGTGATATGCGAGAAAAGATTTCACCATGTTTGTCTCGCTGAAAGCCTGTCTGCGGCAGGCAGGCGTCTCAAATTGCTAAAGAATACAGACATAAAGATTCCTGCGGAATGACAAACTGGATGGCAAAAATGATAACACGCCAATATTAAACCTATAAATAGTTACATTAAAAAAATGAAAAAACGAATATTGACTCTTTTTTGTGCCTTATTTCTAGTTAGTTTCCATTCAGTTTTTGCGCAATATACGGAAGTTATTAACTCCAACAAACCAGGTTTTTCGGAAAGTCCTTATAGTGTTGGAACAGGTATTTATCAATTTGAGAGTAGTATTTTTTTTAGAAATACCAGTATAGAACCTACATTTTCTAATCCGCAATCTTTAGGTTTAGACTTATTTTTTAGAACAAGTTTTTTCTTTGAAAGACTAGAATTAAATACGCAATTAACGTATCAAAAAGATAAAATTGCGTTTAAAAATATATTTGCTTCTCATTATTTTAGTTCAGGATTTAGTAAAATGACTGTGGGTGCTAAGTACTTGGTTTTTCAACAAAAATATACAGATAAAACAAAAGAAATAAGAAGTTGGAGGAAAAGAAATGCTTTTGATTTAAAACGTTTAATTCCTTCGGTAGCTGTTTATGCGGGCGCAAATATGGATTATCTCAATAGGATTCATAAAACGGGAGGCATTACTCCAAAAGCAGGTGTTTTATTACAAAATGATTTAAGTCATGATTTTAATATTGTTACCAATTTTTTTTATGACAACATAGGAAGTGAGTTTGAAGAATTTTCATATATAGTAACGGGTACTTACAATTTTAGCGACAGATGGTCAACCTTTTTTGAGAGTCAAGGAGTTTTTCAAAAACTTCAAACCAACTCAAATATTGGGACAGGTTTGGCATTTTTATATACGCCAAATTTACAATTCAATGCTTCTGTGAGAGGTGTTTTTGAAGGCGAGGCTTCTGGTTTTTATACGGGATTAGGCGTTTCTTACAGGATGAATAGACATCAAGATTCGTATAAGGAATTAGATGAAAATGGAAATGAAATTACAGATAGATTTGTAGAATATGATGAGAAAGAAAACTTTTTTAGTCGATTTTTAAACATCTTTAAAAAGAAAGATAAAAGAAAAAAGACCGATACTGAAACAAGAAAAAGACTTAAAAGAACTAGAGAAAAAGCATCAAAAAATAAAGGAAGAGGAAAAGGTGGATTTTTTGGACTTTTTGGGAAGAAAAAAGGAAAGAAAAGAAAACAGGAAACGGAAACGGAAAAACTTGAAAGAGAAATTAAAGAGTTAGAAAAAGAACTTAAAAAAGATAAACGAAGAGAGCGGAAAAAGAAAAAGAGGAAGAAAAAAGATAAAAATTAGAAGTATTATTTTTGTTCTATGATTACACTTAAAAAAATCACTACCAAAAAGGAAATGAAACAATTTGTTACATTTCCTTTTTCTCTCTATAAAAACAACAAATATTGGGTGCCTCCCATTATTAAAGACGAGGTTGATAATTTTGATGCAACAAAAAACCCTGTTTTTAAAAATGCTGATGCTCAATTTTTTATCGCTATAAAAGATGGAAAAATTGTTGGCAGAGTTGCTGCCATTATCAATTGGTTTGAGGTTGAAAAACAACAGATTAAAAAGATGCGTTTTGGTTGGTTTGACGTTATTGATGATATTGAGGTTACCAAAACGTTGCTAAATAAGGTAACAGAAATAGGAAAACAAAATAATCTTGACTATTTAGAGGGGCCTATAGGGTTTAATAATTTAGACAAAACGGGGGTTTTAATTGATGGATTTGACCATATAGGAACGATGATTACTTGGTACAATCATCCTTATTATAAAGAGCATTTAGAACAACTGGGTTTTGTAAAAGAGAAAGAATATTTAGAAAATAAATTTGAATTTAAAAATGTAGATGCTGTTTATTTTGATAGAATTAGCAACATCATAAAAAGACGTTTTAAATTAAAAGCATTAGATTTTACAAAAACAAAAGAGATTATGCCTTATGTAGATGAAATGTTTGAGGTGTTTAGTGCGTCTCATGCTAAATTATCTACGTTTGTTCCTATTTCTGATGCTCAAATAGCATTCTTTAAAAAAAAATATATCCGTTTTATCAATCCAGAGTATATAAAATTTGTGGTTAATGAGCAGCATCAATTAGTCGCTTTTGCTATTGTGATGCCCTCATTTTCTAAAGCCTTACAAAAGGCTAACGGCAAATTATTTCCGTTTGGATTGTTTCATTTATTAAGCGCAAGAAAAAAAGCTAAAGATGTAACTTTCTATTTAATTGGTGTGCATCCAGAGTATCAAAACAAAGGTGTACATGCAATTATTTTTGATCAATATACAAAGACATTTGCTTCTTTCGGAATTGAAAACTGCATTAGAACTCCTGAATTGGAAGACAATGAAGCCATAAAAAAAATTTGGGAAAACTTTGATCCAATCACGCATAAAAGACGTAGGACTTATAGAAAGGGTATTTAGTAGGCAGTTTTCAGTTGCAGTATTCAGTAAGCAG
>JBMYWO010000022.1:223-22100 GCA_049607505.1 Polaribacter sp. | reverse complement strand
GATAACGAAAAACTTACAAGATTTTCAATCAATGATACTTATTTTTTGTCATGTATTTAGATATTTGCTAGTATTCATACCTTAAATATATAAAGTAGATGAAAAAAATAGTTCTTGTTTGTATTCTAATCTCTGGAATGAGTTGTTTCTCTCAAAAAACAATTCCGAATATTAATGTAACTACCTTAAATGGTAAATCTGTGTCTATAGAAAATGAAATTTCTAAAGATAAAATTACTGTTTTAAGTTTTTGGGCAACATGGTGTGTTCCTTGTATTAATGAACTGGATGCAATTAGTGATGTTTATGAAGAATGGCAGGATGAAAGCAATGTAGAAATTATTGCAATATCTACGGATGATTCTCGAACTCAAAAAAGAATAAAACCGCTAATCAATGGAAAAGATTGGGACTATAAAGTTTTATTAGATAAAAATCAGGAACTAAAAAGAGCTCTAAATATTTCTTTAATTCCACATGTAATTGTACTAAAAGGAACTAAAATTTTGTACAGACATACAGGATATTCTCCTGGAGCAGAAGACGAATTGTATGAAATTATAAAAAAACATTCAGAATAATTTATTAACTACTTTATGAAAAAAATAACTTTATTCGTTGTTTTACTATTTTCTTCAATCTCATTTTCACAAGAGAATAGTAGTATTTCTTTTGGCTTTGAATCAAATTCTCAATATTATTTAGACGATTCTAAAACGGGTGATTTTTTATTTTCGAATAGATTTCGATCTAATAATTACTTTAAAGTAGATTATACTTTCAACAATTTCTACGCAGGAATACAATTAGAAGGTTATGAACCAATGGCCTTATTAAATTATTCTCCAAATTTAGACAAAACCAATTTAGGATTGTATTATGCAGGCTATAAAACAGAAAAATTGGAAATTACTTTAGGTCATTTTTATGAACAATTTGGAAACGGTTTAATTTTAAGATCGTGGGAAAATCGTCAATTAGGAATTAATAACGCCTTACGTGGAGGAAGAATTAAATACAGTCCGAAACAAAACATTCATCTAACAGGTTTGTATGCAAAACAACGTAAAGGATTTAATGTGTCTAAAGGTGAAATATATGGTTTGAACACTGATATAGATGTATCATCAATTTTGAACTCTGAAGATTCATCTTTAAATGTTGGTGTCAGTTATGTTGGTAGAAAACAAGAAAAAACCGATTCTAATCCAGATTATAATCAGCTGACAAATTTATTTTCTTCGCGATTAGAATATTCTAAAAACAGATTTTATTCTAACATAGAATATGTTTCTAAAGGAAAAGATGCCATTATTATTGCTAATCAAACTAGAAATGCAAAAAGTGGAAATGCCTTTTTGGTAAATTTTGGATATGCAAAAAAAGGTTTAGGCATAGATGTTACCTTTAGAAGAATGGAAAATATGAATTTCTATTCTGAAAGAGAAGCAAGAGGAAATATTTTTAATGAAAGTATTGTTAATTATATACCCGCTTTAACCAAACAACACGATTATTTATTAACCAATATATATGTATATCAAGCACAACCTCAAGTTTCTTTTCAAGACCCAACGTTGACTAAATCAGGAGAAATTGGCGGGCAAATAGACGTATTTTATAAGATAAATAAAGGAACAACCTTGGGAGGAAAATACGGTACAAAGATTGCCGTTAATAGCTCTTTTTGGTATGGTTTAAAAGGCGATTATGATTTTAATAATTTCGATTATAAGACTGACTTTTTAGCTTTTGGTGAAAAATATTTTTCAGATTTTAGTATAGAAGTTCGCAAAAAATGGTCTAAACAGTGGAATTCTATTTTCTACTTTGTTAATCAATTTTACAATAAGAGATATATTGAAGAAACTTCTGGAAAAGTAAATGCAAATAGTATTGTTGGTGAAGCTACCTATAAAATAGGGAAAGGAAAATCTTTACGATTTGAAGCACAACATTTATCAACTAGCGATGATAGAAAAAATTGGGTTGGCGGTACTTTAGAATTTAATGCCAACTCAAAATTAGCTTTCTATGTAAATGATATTTATAATTATGGTAATGATGATGCCACCCAACAAATTCATTACTATAATTTAGGTGGAAGTTACTCACTTGGCGCACATAGGTTTGCGTTAAATTATGGAAGACAACGTGGTGGATTGATATGTATTGGTGGGGTTTGTAGGTATGTTCCAGAAAGTACAGGTATTTCTGCAAATATTGTGATGTCTTTTTAATTGAGTTAAGCAATAATTAGTACACACAATTCAACAATAATTCTCTTCCTAAACATCATCAAAATCAATCGTAATTTTAGAAGTCGTAGGATGTGCTTGACAAGCCAAAATAAAATTATCTTCTACTTCGGCATCTGTTAAAATAGAATTTTTAGTCATAATTGCGTTTCCTTCTGTTACTTTAGCCAAACAAGAACTACAAACACCTCCTTGACAAGAATAGGGTGCATCTAAATTGTTTCGTAAACTGGCTGCTAAAATAGTATCTGTTTGAGACATTGCAAAGGTAGTTTCTTCATCATCCAAAAGAACAGTAATTGCTGTTTCCCCGTCTTTTATTTGATCTACTTTTTCTTCATCTATAGAAGTTGTAAACAATTCAAAATGAATATTTTCTTTAGAGATTTTATTTGCTTGCAACGTTTTTGAAACTTCATGTATCATTTCTTCTGGACCACATAAAAAAGCAGCATCAAAAAAAGTTTCTTTGTACATATTTTTTACAAAATAATTGGTAACATTTTTATCTATTCTACCTCTTAAAGCATTTTTTACATTTTCTCTACTAAAAATAGTATGAAGTTTAAAATTACTGTGAGTAGTTGCAAGATGTTCTAATTCAGATTTAAAAATAACACTTTCGTCATTTTTGTTTCCATAAATCAACGTAAAATTTGATGAAGGTTCAGTTTCTAAAACTGCCTTTATCATTGATAAGATGGGCGTAATTCCACTTCCAGCAGCAAACCCGATATAATTTTTATTAGGCTTGGGCTCTAAAATAAAAAGACCTTCTGGTTCAGAAATTTCTATAACATCGCCTTTTTGTAATTGCGTAGTGGCATACACAGAAAACGTTCCATTTTTTACAGATTTAATAGCTACTTTAAGTTCGCCACTTTTTGGAGAAGAGCAAATAGAATAGGCTCTTCTGATTTCTTCTCCATTAAGTACTGTTTTAAGCGTGATGTATTGTCCAGCTTTAAAAGAAAAATTAGGTTTTAATTTTTTGGGAATATCAAATAAAACAGAAACCGCATCTGCGGTTTCTTGTATGACTTCTTCTATGTGAACTTTATGAAATATTATCATTAAATGATTGATGTTATACCAAATTATTGTCAACTAAATATTCGGCAATTTGAACGGTGTTTGTTGCTGCCCCTTTTCTTAAGTTGTCAGAAACAATCCACAAATTTAATGTATTTTCTTGAGATTCATCACGTCTAATTCTACCCACAAAAACTTCATCTTTATTGTGTGCATTAATTGGCATAGGATATACATTGTTAGCAACATCATCTTGAACAACAACCCCAGGAGTTTTATTTAAAATTTCACGAACTTCAGCCACATCAAAATCATTTTCAAATTGCACATTTACAGCTTCTGAATGACCGCCAGCAGTTGGAATTCTAACAGCAGTTGCCGTAACAGAAAAAGATTGATCGGCTAAAATTTTCTTTGGTTCTTTTACCAATTTCATTTCCTCTTTTGTATAGCCGTTTTCTAAAAAAATGTCGCAATGAGGCAACGCATTTCTTCCTATTTTATAAGGATATGCCATTTCGCCATCTATACCAGCTTCTTCATTATCTAGTTGTTGAACTGCTTTTACACCTGTTCCAGATACGGATTGATAGGTAGAAATTACCACACGTTTCATTTTATATTTGTCATGCAGAGGAGCTAAAGCCATGACTAACTGAATGGTAGAACAATTTGGGTTTGCAATAATTTTATCTTCGGCAGTTAACACATCACCATTAATTTCTGGAACTACCAACTTTTTTGTTGGATCCATTCTCCAAGCAGAAGAATTATCAATCACTGTTGTGCCCACTTCAGCAAATTTAGGCGACCATTCTAAAGAAGTACCTCCTCCAGCAGAAAACAATGCAACATCTGGTTTCTTCTGTACAGCATCTTCTAAAGTAACCACTGTATAATCATTTCCTTTATAAGATAATTTTTTGCCAGCAGATCTTTCTGACGCAACGGGAATTAACTCTGTTATAGGAAAATTTCGTTCTTCTAATACTTTTAACATTACTGTGCCAACCATTCCAGTTGCACCCACTACGGCTACTTTCATTATTCTTTATTTTTTAATGAATTGCAAAGATGCTAAAAAAAAGATTGACATAAATGAGGGAAACTATTATAAATCAGCCAAAGTTTAAAAATTAAGCAAATAAATTACTCGTGTTTAAAATTTAACTTTTAGCAATAGTTTGCTATAAAACGGTCAGTGTTCATAACAGAATTTTTGAGTTTTTAAAATCCTTTTAAACTTCTTGTAATTAAGACGGTTTTAAATCGTTATCGTACAATAATGATTCTTTTATTATGATTCTATTTTAGAATATAATATTTTTGAAAAATAAGAAATATTTATAATTATGAAACTTGCTGCATACCTTTCTTCAACCTTAATACTTCTAGTTTTTTTATTCAATTCTTGCAACGCTTCACAAAGAGATAATAACCCAAAAGAACTCATTGGTGGATTTGATTTACTATCAGCAGAACAAACAGGAATAGATTTTAATAATACTGTTAAAGAAACAAAATACCTTAATCATTATTTTTATAGTCAAATATATATTGGTTCTGGTGTTGCTATTGGTGATATAAATAATGATGGTTTAGCTGATATTTTTTTTTCCGGAAGCCAAGTTATTGATAAATTATATTTGAATAAAGGAAATTTTCAATTTGAAGATATTACAAGAAAATCAGGAGTTGCAAAAAATTCAGGTTGGTCTTGGGGTGTTACTATGGCAGATGTTAATGCTGATGGTTATTTAGATATTTATGTAAGTAGAAATGGAAACTCATTAGATCTTGAAAAGCGTAGAAATCAATTATATATTAATAATCAAGACTTAACTTTTACAGAGTCAGCAATTTCGTATGGTTTGGCAGATATAGGTTTTTCTACACAAGCTGTATTTTTTGATATGGACAATGATGGTGATTTGGATATGTATCAAGTAAATCAACCCGCAGATAAAAAAGTATTTCTAATAAATAAAATTCCTCCCAAAGATTATAAATTTTTCAGAGATCAATTGTATAGAAATGACAATGGTAAGTTTAAAAATGTTTCAGATGAAGTAGGTATTTCAAGAGATTTAGCTTATGGTTTAAGTGTAAATGCTACAGATTTTAATAATGATGGTTGGATGGATCTCTATGTCGCCAACGATTATGCAGAACCAGATTTTATGTATTACAATAATGGAGATGGTACCTTTAGAAATGTAATTAACACAGCATTAAAACATATTACCCAATTTAGTATGGGTTCAGATACTGGCGATATTAATAATGATGGTTTAATAGATTTAATCACTACAGATATGACGCCAGAAGATCATTATCGTTCAAAAACAAATATGGCTTCAATGAGTCCCGAAAGATTTAATAGATTGGTAAAAGCTGGAGCACATCATCAATATATGGCAAATGCTTTGCAAATAAATACTGGAGTTGGAAGTTTTTCCGACATTGCTAACATCGCTGGAATTTCTAATACCGATTGGAGTTGGGCTAGTCTTTTAGTAGATTTAGATAATGATGGGTGGAAAGATATTATTGTTTCTAACGGTATAAAAAAAGATGTCGATAACAATGATTATTTGTCTATACTGAAGAGATTAGATAAAAAAACTTCAGCAGAAAAATTATTTCAATTAAGTAAAAACGCACCTTCACAACCTGTATCAAATTATGCTTTTAGAAATAAAGGAAACCTTCAATTTGAAAAAGTTACTAAAGATTGGGGGTTTGAAACTCCTAGTTTTTCTAGCGGAATGGCGTATGGCGATTTAGATAATGATGGTGATTTAGATGTTGTAATTAATAATATGGAAATGCCAGCATTTGTGTATGAAAATAAAGCAACTGGAAATTTTTTAAAAATTAAATTAGAAGGTTCTAATAAAAATAAGTTTGGGTTTGGAGCAAAAGCTATCATTTATCATAATGGAAAAAAGCAAATAGCAGAAAATAATGTAACTCGTGGTTTTATTTCTTCAGTAGCGCCAGGTTTATTTTTTGGATTAGGAAAAGACAAAAAAGTAGAAAAAGTAGAAGTTATTTGGTCAGATGGCAAAGTGAATTATTTTGAAAATGTGAGTGCCAATAAAGTCATTACAGCAAAATACTCAAAAGCAAAAACAACAGCCAAAGAGACTTTGGTAACAAAAACATTATTATCAAAAATAGATACTAAAAACCTAGGACTTGATTATACTCATAAAGAGAGCGAATTTGATGAATTTAAAGAAGAAATATTATTGCCTCATCAATTATCTATTAATGGACCGTTTTCAACTGTTGCAGATGTTAACGGCGATGGTTTAGAAGACGTTTTTATAGGAGGTGCAGCGGGTCAAAGTGGGGTTTTGTATCTACAAAAAGAAGGTAAATTTATAAAAAATGATTCTCAACCTTGGTTAAAAGATAAAGACTCTGAAGATTTGGGAGCATTATTTTTAGATATTGATGGAGATAAGGATAAAGATTTATATGTTACCAGTGGAGGAAGTGAATTTAAAAGAGGAAATAAACTACTAAAAGATAGAATTTATATAAATGACGGTTTAGGTAATTTTTCTAAAAATTTAAAAGCACTTCCTAATATTTATGAAAGTTCACAAACTGTCAAAGCATCTGATATTGATGCAGATGGCGATTTAGATCTATTTGTGGGTACGAGACTCATTTCTGGTAAATACACTTTTCCTGCAACAAGTTATATATTGATAAATGAAAATGGAAATTTTAGGAAAGCATCAAATGATATTGCACCCAATCTTCAAAATATAGGGATGGTAACTGATGCTGTTTTTTCTGACGTAGATAAAGATGGCGATGAAGATTTATTAATTGTTGGTGAATGGATGAAAATAAAAGTCCTAGAAAATGAAGGCGGAACGTTTAAAAATAGTTCCGAAAAATTTGGTATAAGTGATGATAGTAGAGGTATTTGGTGGTCTATAACAGCGAATGATATTGACAATGACGGAGATGATGATTATATACTAGGGAACCTTGGAAAAAACAACAAATTTAAAGCTACAAAAGAACATCCATTTAAAGTATATGCCAATGATTTTGATGGAAATGGCACCAATGATATTGTACTAGCAAAATATTATAAAGACGATTATGTGCCTATGAGAGGCAGAGAATGTACAAGTCAGCAAATGCCTTATGTCGCAGAAAAATTTAAAGACTTTCATAGTTTTGCTTCTTCTAAATTAGTAGATATTTTACCAGAAAAGAAAGTGGAAAATGCAGTCGTTTACGAAATAAGTAACTTTGAAAGTATTATTTTAATAAATGACCAAGGCAAACTTACACCCAAACCTTTACCTATAGAAGCACAAATTAGCCCAATAAAAAGTTCTTTAGTAGATGATTTTAATAACGATGGTTATAAAGATATATTAGTTATTGGTAATCATTATGGAGTAGAAGTAGAAACAGTTCGTTATGACGCAGGCTATGGTTCTTTACTTTTAGGTGATGGTAATAATAATTTTGAGTTCTTGCCTCCAACTAGTAGCGGTTTACATATACCTTTTGACAGTCGTACAGTTCAGTCAATTAATATGAACAAACAAAAAACACTATTAATAACTAACAATAATGATGCTTTAGTACTATTAAAGAAAAACAAATAGAGATAGAAGATTTAACAACGAAATGCTAAAACGGAACAAATATTTCTACTATACACTACAGATTTTAACCACAACATTACCTATACAAAATATCTGTTAATTTTAATATTTACATCATAGTAACAGAGACAGAACTTTTATAAACAACCATATACTACAACAATTTTAGTTAATCTTTTATAAAGATGATTAACTTTTTATAGATGTATGTTTTTTGTTTGGGTATTTTTTTATTGATGTAACAAATAATAGCCCTAACTTGCTACAAAATCAAATACATATTTTTTCATAAAGAAAAGAAATGTATATTGAACATAATTTTATTAATTAATAACAAATTTTTTATGATGAAAAAAATTACACTTTTACTTGCTTTTTTCGTAATTTCATTTGGGTATTCCCAAACTGTTTTAGAAGACTTTGAAGGTACTGCACCAACAGTTGCTGGTTTTGAAGGATTGCAAAGTGCAACAATTACAGCAGACCCTGTTGATGGTTCAAATACAGCATTAGAGATTATTACCTCCACATCTGGTCAAGGATGGCAAGGAGCAGAATTAATCATGCAATCCAATATGATTGATTTATCATCTGACAATACTGTAAAAGTTGATGTGTATTCTACAACAGCATTTACAATGTTTGCTAAAGTAGAGGATAAGGTAAATGACCCAGCATCTGCAGCTTCAGCAGCAGACGAAGCCCATGGAGGAACAGGTTGGGAAACACTAACTTTTACATTTGATGAAGCATTAGATGGAACAGCTGCAGCAAACGGACAATATTCACAAATTGCATTTTTCCCTAACTGGAATGGTTCAGGTTGGTCAGATCCAATTATTGACATTACAGTTTATACAGATAATATTACTGCAGTTGCCGGAGATGCAATAACAACCCCATCTGCTCAAGTTGTTTTAGAAGATTTTGAAGGCGATCCGCCAACAGTTGCTGGTTTTGAAGGATTGCAAAGTGCAACAATTACAGCAGACCCTGTTGATGGTTCAAATACTGCATTAGAGATTATTACCTCCACATCTGGTCAAGGATGGCAAGGAGCAGAATTAATCATGCAATCCAATATGATTGATTTATCATCTGACAATACTGTAAAAGTTGATGTGTATTCTACAACAGCATTTACAATGTTTGCTAAAGTAGAGGATAAGGTAAATGACCCAGCATCTGCAGCTTCAGCAGCAGACGAAGCCCATGGAGGAACAGGTTGGGAAACACTAACTTTTACATTTGATGAAGCATTAGATGGAACAGCTGCAGCAAACGGACAATATTCACAAATTGCATTTTTCCCCAACTGGAATGGTTCAGGTTGGTCAGATCCAATTATTGACATTACAGTTTATACAGATAATATTACTGCTATTGCCGGAGATGCAATTGGAACCCCTCCAACATTCACCCCTCCAACTACAGCTGCTCCAACACCACCAGTTAGAAATGAATGGGACGTGTTTTCTGTATATAGCGATGCTTACACAGATATAACTATTGATAACTTTGACGCAGGTTGGTGTGGTGGAAATACAGTAACAGAAGTGATGATTGCATCTAATAATACACAACATTACGGAAGTGGAAATGCTTGTCAAGGAATAGATTTTTCTAATAACAAAATAGACGCTACAGGGTTTACACATCTTCATTTTGATTTTTATACAGATGCAGCTGATTTAACAGGTAAAGTTTTTAATGTTAAACTTGTTGATTTTGGTGGCGGGACAGCAGAAGTATCAGCCTTTGAAGCTAATTTTAATACAGGTAGTAGTCCAGCAATGGTTACTGGATCGTGGGTTTCAGTTGATGTAGCAATAGATGGATCGTTTGATATGTCAGATATTGCTCAAATTGGTATTACTTCAAATCTAGCCAATGCTTGGTATGATAATCTTTATATTTATAGAGCAGCTACTGCAAGTGCAGCTACTAACAACTTATTAAACGTTAGTTTATATCCAAACCCTGCTAATAATACCTTAAATATTAGTTCAGAAGATGTTATTGAAAATGGAGCTATTTATAATGTATTAGGAAAAAAAGTAAAAAGTTTTACTATCAATAAAAGTAACGCTTCAATTGATGTTTCAAGTTTAAATACTGGAATTTATATTTTAAAATATTCAGTTAACAATACTATTGGAATACAAAAATTTGTAAAACAATAATTTAGAGAACTCTTTAATAATTTTTTAAAAAGCGCAAAGGTTTTAAGTAGTATTACTTATTTCCTTTGCGCTTTTTTTGAAGAGTTAAAAGACTAATCTATATTAAATTAACAAAACGAAAATTCTTTACCAGTTTCAGCCAATACTACATTTTCAAAAACTTGAGTTGCCTCTTTTTTAAATAAAGAAATATCTTTGTATCTACTAGAATAATGCCCTATAATAAGTTGATTTACACTTGCTTCTTTGGCTATTTTTGCAGCCTGTGTAGCCGTAGTATGTTTTGTTTTTATGGCTAAATCTTCTCTGTCAGATAAAAAAGTAGCTTCATGATATAACAAATCTACATTTTTGATAAGAGGAACAATGTCTGGTTTGTATGAAGTATCGCTACAAAAAGCATAACTTTTTGGTTTTGGCGGATTGATTGTAAGTTCTGAATTGGGAATAATTTTTCCTGTTGATAAAACAACATCTTTTCCTGCTTTTATATTTAGATAATCTGCACGATCTATTTCTGAATAGTTGTTTATTTTTTCAATGTCTAACTTTCTAGGCTTCTCTTTTTCAGTAAACAAATATCCGTTTGTATAAACACGATGATTTAAAGGAATTGTTCTTACAGAAACCTTATCATCTTCAAAAATAAGTTCACTTTCTTTGGATGTTAATTCATGAAAAATAATGTCGAATTTCGAATAGGATTTAGAGACTTTTAATTGAAGATTGGTAACCTCTTTGATCCCTTTAGGACCATAAATATGCAATTCTTTTTCCCTATTTAAAATCCCAAAAGTAGATAGTAAGCCTATTAATCCAAAAAAATGATCTCCATGCAAATGCGAGATAAAAATATGATTGATTTTAGAAAAACCAACTTTGTATTTTCGCATCTGACGTTGTGTACCTTCACCACAATCTATTAAAAAATGGCGATTGTTTATTTCTAAATATTGTGAAGTTGGATGGGCATTTACGCGTGGAGTTGCAGAATGACAACCTAAAATAGTTAGGCGTAAACTCATTGAATAACAAAGCGTTTAGAAACCAAATTTTTAGAATCTTGTAGCGTATAGATATACATTCCTGATAATAAATTTCCTTTAGAAAAAGGGATAGAATTTTTTCCTTTTTTAGTTTTAAATGTTTTTTTGAAAACAGTTTTTCCTAAAACATTTTTTACACTAAAAGTAACTTTTGATACTGTTTTAGAAGTAAATGATATTTTTGTTGAATTTATAAATGGATTTGGAGTAACAGACAATTTTTCAATTGATTTTTCTTGTGAAAACCCAATTGTTGAAATACATAAAAACAAGACAAAAAGTATCTTTTTTATCATTTTTAATTGTTTAAAATCCTAATTCTCTTTCCATTGCTTCCATTTCTATAACATCTTCTGCTTCTATAAGTGTTGGAACAATTGTAAATATTTCAGGAAAAGAATCAACATTAACATTTGTAGAAATAACAACAAAAGATGTGCCGTTTTCTTTTCTTTTTTTAGCAATGTCCAAAAATACTAAAAAATCTTTTTCAGTACTGTTAAGGTTGTCAGAAATTTGAAGAACAATATGTTCTTTTTTTAAGCCTTTTTCACTTTCTAAAAACAAATCATAAAATTCTGAAAAAGAGTTTTCTTCAGAAGTTATTAGTGTATAATTCGATTTTTTTTGAATTTTCATTTTTTTGAATATCGTACACTATTTTCCTTGTGGAATTTTATATTTGACTACGGGAATGAAGTGTTTAAGTACGCTTATATTCTTAAATTACAACATCACAAAATAAAGTTTAATTAAGGGGTGAATCTTTAAATTGGTAAAAAATATTATGATTCAGTGCTTTTAGATCTTTTCTGTTTAGTTAAATATCCAATAATTCCTAATAAGGATACTCCTAATATAGTTGCGGATTGCGTTGCAAATCCTAAATAAAAACCATAGGCACAAAGAGACAGAAAACTTAAAATAATTAAAAACGAAATAATTAAAGTATTGTTTTTTTCCTTATTCTCATTTTTAATGATTTTTTCTTGGATATTATATTCACGATTTCTTAATGCATTTCTATCTTTTCTTTCATCTTCGGCCATTTTCATAAACCTTTCTGCGCCATTAGGAATGATTTTATTATATCTAACTAAATCTTCATATTGAGGAATTGAACCTTGATAAACAGTAACTTCCTCAACACTTCCTTTTGAATTTGTTAGTTTTCTTCCTTTTACTTTTTTATTGCCTGACATTTAATAATTTTTTTTCGGCTCTTTTCATATCAGAAGCAATGTTGTTAAAGTCTTTTTGGAAATTTTTTCTGTCAGTTTCAAAACCATCTTCGTCTAAATCTAAAGATACTTTTCTTTTTTTATTGTTTTTAAATAAATAGGAAAAACTTAAAATAGCTAATATTGTGGTAATTAAAACTAATGTTATGTCTGTATCTGATTTATTCATTTTGTTATATAATTAAGTACAAATATAATTTTTTTAATAATTCAATCTTTTAGTTAGATTGTAATTAATGTTAATTTTTTGTTTTTTATCTAATTAAAATTTAAAGATTCTCTAGCTTGTCTAGTCCAAACAGTTTTAAAAATGACATTACCCATTTTCAAATTCTTCAACTGAAATAAATTCTTCTTTTTTTACTTGTTCATTGGCAATGTTAATAGCAGACTCATAAATTTTTTTTGTCATTGGTTTTCCGTTAGGATAAAAAGCAACAACTTCACCTTGATAATAATCTTCAAAAACATCATTAACAATTTTAAGAATTTTATTGTCTGCTGTTTCTAAAAAATGTTGAATATTATTTTTTAATTCTACCCCGTTTTGGGCATAATCATACACAGCACTTAATCCGTCATAAATTTCACTTGACGGAAATACATAACCGTATTCTTTTGCGTGTGATAGCACTTTTTTAAATTGATCTTCTTTTTTTGCCATAATGAGGGCAAAGATACATCAATCTAAAAAGTTTTCAAGAAAAAAGGTTGAAGTTTCAATTTATGATGTGTAAGGTTTTTAATCAATACTATTTATTTTTTGTCGTACACTAAAGTTTTACGAATAAACATAAATTGTTGATATAACTTTGTTGTAAGTTGATACAGAATTCTTTAAATTTTCCTTTCCACTACATAATCAATCATTTGCAAAAGAGAGTCTTTATAAGGTGAGGTTGGATAATTGTCTAAAATTGTCAGTGCTTTGTTTTTATAATCATGCATTTTGTTTACTGTATATTCAATGCCACCATTATTTTTTACTAACGCAATGACTTCTTTTACCCGTTTTTTATTTTTATTGTGTTTCTTTATTGAGTTGATAATCCAACTTTTTTCTTTGAATGAACAGGTATTTAAGGTATGAATTAAAGGCAAGGTCATTTTTTGTTCTTTAATATCTATTCCTGTAGGTTTTCCTATTTTGTCATCGGTATAATCAAACAAATCATCTTTAATTTGAAATGCAATTCCAATATATTCTCCAAACTTTCTCATTTGTTGAATAGTTTCTTGGTTTGCGCCCACAGAGGCAGCTCCAATACCACAACAAGCAGCAATTAATGTGGCTGTTTTTTGGCGAATAATATCAAAATAAATAGCTTCTGTAATATCTAATTTTCTTGCTTTTTCTATCTGAAGTAATTCACCTTCACTCATTTCACGAACTGCAATAGAAATCAGTTTTAATAAGTCAAAATCTTCATTATCAATAGAAAGTAACAATCCTTTAGAGAGTAAAAAATCTCCTACTAAAACAGCAATTTTATTTTTCCAAAGAGCATTAATAGAAAAAAAACCTCTACGTCTGTTGCTATCATCTACCACATCATCATGTACTAAAGTGGCCGTATGAATTAATTCTACAACGGAAGCTCCTCTGTAAGTACGTTCGTCAAAACCACCATTAGAGACCATTTTGGCAACCAAAAAAACAAACATTGGACGCATTTGTTTTCCTTTTCTTCTAACAATATAATAGGTAATTCTGTTTAAAAGAGGAACCTTAGAAAGCATCGAATCTTTGAATTTATTTTCAAAGAGTTCCATTTCATTTTGAATGGGAATTTTTATGCGTTCAACTGGATTCATAAATAATTGAATAGTATTCTTTTAAGCTGTTATAATTAAGATATTATTCCAAACCTATTTCTTTTTTTTGAATAACAAGTACGAATCAACCGTACAAAAAGTAGGATGTAACCTTACTTTTGATGTTATCTCTTTTTTTTGCGAAGTAAAGTTTACCATATTTGCCTCGACAAGTTCGATATAGCAATTTGTTTACTTAATGTCAGCAAAAATCAGGCAAAAAATTAAGAAACTGAAACGGACTTAAGATTGTTTTAAAACGGCTTTATTTATTCTTTTTATCAAACGTGGCCCTTCATAAATAAAACCTGTATAAATTTGTATCAAATCTGCGCCAGCATTCAATTTTTCTAAAGCATCTTGTTCTGAATGAATTCCCCCAACGCCAATAATAGGAAAGGCTTTGTTAGAAGTCTCTGCTAAATATTGAATTACTTTTGTGCTCTGATTTTTAATAGGTTGCCCGCTTACACCACCATTTCCAATTTCCTCTAAACGCTTTTTAGAGGTTTTTAAATTGTCTCTATGTATTGAAGTATTGGATGCGATAACGCCGTCTATTTTTGTTTCTGCCACCAATTCTATAATTTCGTCAAGTTGAGCAGTATTCAAATCTGGAGCAATTTTTAGTAAAATGGGTTTTTGTTTTTCTTGTTGATTGTTTAGTTTTTGACATGCAGTAATCAATTCAATCAAATAGTCTTTGTCATTTAGTTTTGCATGACTGTCCACATTTGGGCAACTCACATTCAGCACAAAATAATCTACATAGGGGTGCAGTGCTGTAAAAACTTCACAATAATCTTCAGTATATTTTTCTGGTAAAGTTGCCGTATTTTTACCTAGATTTCCACCAATAATAACTTGACCTTTATTCTTTTTTAAATTTTTAATAGCAGCTTCAATTCCGTTATTATTAAAGCCCATTCTATTGATAATTCCTTTGTCATCTTTTAATCGAAACAATCTTTTTTTAGGATTTCCAATTTGACCTTTTGGAGTAACAGTGCCAATTTCTATAAAACCAAAACCAAAATTTGCCAATTCATTATACAACACTGCATTTTTATCAAAACCAGCAGCCAAACCTACAGGATTTTTAAACCTAATTCCAAATAAAGTGCGTTCTAATTTTTTATTATTTACTTGAAAAATACTACGTATAAGACTAGGAACAAAAGGAATTTTATGCAAAAAACGAACCATAGAAAAGGTATAATAATGCACTTTTTCTGGATCAAAAAGAAACAATATGGGTCTGATGATTAGTTTGTACATATTTTGTCATTCTTATAAAAACAGGAATCTATGTTTGTATTTATAATTCAAATTTGTAAGTACATAACAAAAAATAAGTACATTGATTGAAAACCTTGTAAGTTTTTTGTTATCAAGACCTTTCAGGTTTTAAAAACCTGAAAGGTCTCAACTGAAAGGTCTCAAAACATTATTTTTTTGTCATGTATTTAGTTCAAGTTTTTAAGATTTCTGCCTTTATTTTAGATTAGCAAGATAAAATAATTACCTAAATTAAAATGATGAAATTTCTTTTTTTCTCAATTTATACGACTCAATTTTTGTCATAGATGTTTTGTATTTTTGCAAAAAGACTATTGATTTGGGACGAATTTTAGCTATTGATTTTGGAAAAAAACGAACGGGTATTGCAGTTACAGACGAATTGCAAATGATTGCTTCTGGCTTAACAACTGTAAACACCAATGAATTACTAGCTTTTTTAAAAGACTATATATCTAAAGAAAAAGTGGTACTTTTTTTAGTAGGCAAGCCAAAGCAAATGGACAATTCTGATAGTGAGAGTGAAGCACTCATTATTCCTTTTTTAAAAAAAATGACAAAAGAAATTCCACAAATTCCTATAAAAAGAATTGACGAACGATTTACTTCTAAAATGGCTTTTCAAACAATGATAGACAGCGGACTAAAAAAAAATCAACGTAAAAACAAAGCCTTGGTCGATGAAATTAGTGCAACCATTATTTTACAATCGTATTTGCAATAGTTTGTTTATTACAAGGGAGCATGCTCCCTTGCATTGTTAAGTTTCAAAAGATTGTTGTTTTGAAATATGCTTACTAAATTTAGTTTTTAGCTAAACTTTCTAATTGTGTATAAATATTTCTTGAGGATAAAGAAGCATAGCCATTTGCAACAATTCCTTGTTTATTGACTAAAATAGTTCTTGGCATTTTACTGGTTAAAAAAGCATTTGCGCTACTTGTTGTATCAATAAAGTATTGATTTTTTATATCTAAAGGTTTTATTCTATCCGTAGAATTTCCATCAATTTTTATTTGAATAAATTGTATGGTTGGATATTTAGAAGTTAAATAACCAATTCTGGAGGCGATGTAGGCTTTAGACACATATTTAGGATTCCAAAAAAGAAGAAGTGTATTTTTATTTTTTAGAATACCTTTGATAGATTGCCTATTATTATTAAAATTTATAATAGAAAAATCCTTAATTTTTTGTCCTTTTTGTATAGCTTTAGTATCACTTAAAAGACGGTTGATTTGCTTTTTATCATCCTTATCAGAACTTAATTCAAAAAAAGTATCAAACGCATTTTTATGAATATCACAACTAGATTTTCTGTAAAAATGGGTAATTGTAGTTTGTTTTAAAAACGCATTTCTAGAATTTTTTGAGGCAACTTTATGATTGATTGTTTTTAGTAAATCAACCGTAAAGTCTGAAGAAAATTCATTGATCATCGGTTTGTGTCCAAGCGCATAAGTAGCGTTGTATAAATAACTTCTAATGTAAGCAGCATACGGAAAATAGTACATCAACGAATCTTTATTGATAGATATATTGCTTCTAAATGAGTAGAACAAATCATCAATTTTTGGAAACTCAAAAGATTTTGTAGCCACAGCATATTCTAAAGGATAGCTTTCTGCACGAGCATAAATAGAGTAGGTGAGGGCTACTTTTAAAATATTTTTAAAACCAAAAGTTTCTTCAGGATGTTTGTTTATATAATTGTTGTAGGTGCCTAGTTTTTGCTTTGCTATAGAATCTATTTTTAATTTGAATTCCTTTGGTTGTAGTCTGTTATACCTATAAAAATCTTTCTTTTCTTTTTCATCTTCTAAAAAGCAATCAATTAAAATATTATTTCTTTCAGCTCCTTTTCCTGCAAATACAAGCGACTCATCAAAATCCCAAGTATTTAGTCGCAACATTAAACTATCTGTAGGTTCTAAATAAATGTATTGACTTTCAAGCCCGTGTACAAAATAATACAACCCTTCATTCACTTGATCATATTTTGCTAAAAATTTGTTATTGCTATCTAAAAATAAGGTATCTATTACTTTTTCCATAGAATACAATAGAACATGGTTAGATTTTGGGTTGATTATTTTACCCCCAAAATATGTTGAAGTATTTTTTGTTGCTGACTTACAACTAACTAAAGTAATAAGTACCCATAAAGGAAAATATGTTACTATTTTTAATTTCATTTATTTAAAACAAAAGCGTATCTACAAATTTAAGTATCATTGATAATCGTTCTTGTTAATTCGTTGTTAAAATGTTAAGAATGAAACTCAAAGCTGAAAGCACCAATTTTAAAAATAAGCAACAAATATTATTTTAGACTAGAATCTTTAAATTATGGGACTCAATATTTTGACAATTTATTGTTCGAAAAAAAACGAAAGAAACAAGTGTTGCGTAAAGAACAAAAAAATCAGACAGCAATTATTACGAACTGATTTTTTTGTAATTTTGTAATATGCCTGAATTAAGTAGGTTTTATGGAATAATAGTGAGGATGTTTTTTGATGACCATGACCCACCGCATTTTCATATTACATATCAAGAATATGAAGCAATAATAGTTATTGAAAATGGTACAGTTAAAGGATAAATGCCAAGAAAAGCTTTAAAACTCGTTTTTGATTGGTTGGATTTGCATAAAGACGAACTTATCACTAATTGGAATTCAATACAAAAAACAGGGAAATATAATAAGATAAATCCTTTAAAATAATGTAGTTATGATACTTTTAAAAATAACAAAAGCAAAATATATAGATAATTATAAACTTGATTTATTGTTTAATGACGGACTGAATGCAGTTGTGGATTTAAAGGAAAAAGTTTTTGCAGATCATCGTAGTATTTTTAAGCCATTACAAAATATTGAGTTTTTTAAAAAATTCAAACAAAACAGATGGACCATTGAATGGGAAAATGGAGTTGATTTAGCACCTGAATATTTATACGATTTAGCAATCAAAAAATTAGAGGAAGGTAATTAACTCACACTCCGTTTTTATTTATATTTCTCTAACTGTACGAGAATACTACAAAAATACAAAAGCATTAAAAATCAAGAGTAAAAAGAAAAATCAATTTCATACTTTTGCGCCAAATTTTAAAACAAGGTTATGCTATCAGTTTCTAATCTCTCTGTACAATTTGGAAAACGTATTTTATTTGACGAAGTAAACACCAAATTTGTTCAAGGCAATTGCTATGGAATTATCGGCGCAAATGGAGCAGGAAAATCTACTTTTTTAAAAATACTTTCTGGCAAACAAGAACCAACATCGGGTCAGGTACATTTAGAACCAAATAAAAGAATGTCGGTGTTAACCCAAGACCACTACGCTTTTGATGAGTTTTCAGTTTTAGAAACTGTGGTTATGGGAAACAAAGATTTGTTTACAATAAAAAAACAAATTGACGAATTGTATGCCGATTATACCGATGAAAATGCAGAGAAAATAGGGGAATTACAGATTACTTTTGAAGAAATGAATGGTTGGAATGCAGATTCTGACGCAGCATCTATGCTATCCAATTTAGGAATTAAAGAAGATTTGCATTATTCATTGATGAAAGATTTGGACGGAAAACAAAAAGTACGTGTGCTAATTGCACAAGCTTTGTTTGGAAATCCAGATGTACTCATTATGGATGAGCCTACCAACGATTTGGATTTTGAAACCATTGCTTGGTTAGAAAACTTTTTGGCAAATTATGACAATACCGTCATTGTTGTTTCGCATGATAGACACTTTTTAGATGCGGTTTGCACGCATATTTCAGATATTGATTTTGGTAAAATAAACCATTATTCTGGTAACTATACCTTCTGGTATGAATCCAGTCAACTTGCTGCAAAACAAAGAGCGCAACAGAACAAAAAAGCTGAAGATAAAAAGAAAGAATTAGAAGAATTTATTCGCCGTTTTTCTGCCAATGTTGCCAAATCCAAACAAGCAACTTCACGTAAAAAAATGATTGAGAAGTTAAATATTGAAGACATTAAGCCTTCAAGCAGGCGGTATCCTGCCATTATTTTTGAACGAGATAGAGAAGCAGGCGATCAGATTTTGCACGTAGAAGGATTGTCAAAAGAATTTGAAGGGGAAAAGCTATTTGACAATATAGACATCAATCTAAATAGGGGCGATAAAGTGGCAATTATTTCTAAAAATTCTAGAGCCATTACTGCCTTTTATCAAATTATTTCAGGGAATGAAAAAGCAGATGCGGGTACTTATTCTTGGGGAGTTACCACCACACAATCATACCTACCACTTGACAATGCTAACTTTTTTCAAAATGGCGAATTGAATTTAGTAGATTGGTTACGCCAATATGCACAAACAGAAGAGGAACGTGAAGAAGTTTTTTTACGTGGATTTTTAGGAAAAATGATTTTTTCTGGCGAAGAAGCTCTAAAGAAAAGCAATGTATTGTCTGGAGGAGAAAAAGTGCGTTGTATGCTCTCTAGAATGATGATGAAAAGAGCCAATATTTTACTATTAGACGAACCTACAAATCATTTAGATTTAGAGTCAATTCAAGCATTAAACAATTCGTTAATTAATTTTAAAGGAACTATTCTGTTCTCTACACACGACCACGAATTTGCGCAAACGGTTGCCAATAGAATTATTGAACTAACACCCAAAGGAGTGATTGACAGACATACTACTTTTGATGAATATTTAACAGATTCAAAAATTAAAGAATTACGAGAGAAGATGTATTCTTGAGAAGTTGTGAGTCGATTACTTTTGTTTGTAGTATTATTCTAACTTCTTTTTTTCATTTACGTAGGTTGAATCAGACTGTTTTTTTATTGATTTTAGCATATCTGTCTTATTTAAAATATCTAATTGCTGTTTTGCAATTCTACGCATATTATTGAATCTTATTCTTTTTTCTAGTCCGTTTTTAATTAATTCAGAGTTCAAAGATTCAAGGTTTGATAAAACAGCAAGCTCATTTATACTAGCAAAATCACGCATATTTTTTCCACCTAAAGTATGTTGTGGATTCACTTCTTTCCATTGTTTAGCAGTGCAACCAAATAAAGCTACATTTAATAAATCTGCCTCTTCTGCATATTCAATCCATTGTTTATCTAATGCATATTTAGATTTTGGAATAATGTGATTTTTCACAGCATCGGTATGAATATGGTAATTTACCTTACTCAAAACTCTTTTTACATCCCATTCTAAATTATATTTATTAGACTCAATTTCTTTAAGCCTTTGAAATTCTTTTATTAATAGAAGTTTAAACATTGGGCTTATCCAAGCACCAAATTCAAAAGCTATATCTCTATGAGCATAAGTCCCTCCATTCCGACCACTTTTGGATATTATTCCAATTGCATTTGTATTTTCTATCCATTTTCTCGGCGTTAAATTGAAAGAGTTTAATCCTGCTTCTTTTTTAAAGGTGTCGAATTCGACACCTTTAAAATTTGGATTATATAACTGCTCCCAAATTCCAAGAAACTCAACAGTATTTCTATTTCTCATCCAATTTCTAATGTGGTCGTTGCCTTCCTCACCGCGTACCATATCAGTCAAACAGATGTAATCATTTTCTTTATATGAAGTGATAGAAATTATTTTTTCTTCAACTTCTATCTGTTTAATTTTTGCAGTCATATTATAAAGTAGATTATGTTTAGTAAACAGAAAAATTTTGCTTTTTGGATTTCAGACCAATGTATAAATAGACAATAACCTCAATATTTAAAATTAACAAACTCCCCTAATCCACATTATCATGCAAAAACGAATTATCAGATTTTAGTTGAATATCATCATTTTCTGTAGTTAATGTTGTTTTAGATTTACTAACATTCTTTTTAAGCAGGTTGTTTTTTTACACCATCAATATTTTGATTATTTCTATATGAAGTTACAATAGTGGCAAGATAGGTTTTATCTTTTACAAATAGAGCGTATTCTTTTTTATTCATACCTAAAAAAATATGAATAGGAATCTCTATGTCACTATTATGCCAATTGTCAATATAATTGTCAATTTCCGTTAACAATGCATCTCCATTTATACAATCTTTTATAAAATCAGACATCTATTTTTCTTCATTTTACTGCGTTTTTAATAAAATTTCCTTGTGGGTCTAATACAGCCAAGTGCATTCCTCTCTTATTAAACACTTCTATTTCTCCGTGTAATGAATCCCAAGTATATAATCTTTTAAGTCTTTAGACCTGCATCTTTTTTTTCCATTAACAGTACCAATTGAGTCATAGCCGTCTAAAAAAGATGGTTTTGGAATTGGTATACCTCCCATGTTTTATTAAAAATTTTATTTGTTAAATTTAAAATAAATAATTC
>JBMYWO010000022.1:0-213 GCA_049607505.1 Polaribacter sp. | reverse complement strand
CCTAGTTATGATTTACATCTTGCTTTTTTCGTAAACTTGTATTTGTAAGTAGTTGATTTATAGGTATTTTGTCAAATACTGATACGTTTAAAATTTGTAATATTTCGTAAATGGTGTTTTTTTTAGAATAATACCTAAAAAAAAGACTCAAAACACAACATACTATTTCAACACTCCAAAAACCAACTTCTTCGAATTCCCTATAATACAGTG
>JBMYWO010000021.1:22637-22900 GCA_049607505.1 Polaribacter sp. | reverse complement strand
TTGTAAGATTTCTAATTTTTTAGGGCGAAGTGGAAACTGATTGGTTTCCTTTATTTTTTTAGCGAACGTAGGTAACTCACCGTCAGCAAAAATTCCGTTTGATAAGATTTCTAATTGACGCTGTGTATTTGCTAAATCGTTATTTCTTGCTTTGAGTGATTTTTTCATTTAATTAAGAATTACGAATTAACGAATTACGATTTTAGAATTACGAATGAAACTCGTAACTCGTAATTCTAAAATCGTAATTCATTTTACATTTC
>JBMYWO010000021.1:18424-22627 GCA_049607505.1 Polaribacter sp. | reverse complement strand
TGCAAACTGCGACTGAAAACTGAAGACTATTTTTACATACTTAGTTTGTTAACTCTATTCATCATTTGCACTCCATGAACAAGGGTTGCGCCACTTTTTATAGCAGCACCCACGTGGATAGCTTCCATCATTTCTTCTTTGGTTATTCCACGTTGCAAACCATCTTTAGAATAGGCATCTATACAATACGGGCATTGCTCTGTATGTGCTACAGCCAGTGCAATTAAAGATTTTTCTCGTGCGGTTAAAGCACCTTCTTCAAAAACTTTTCCGTAATAATCAAAGAATTTGTTTCCTAATTCCTCGCTCCATTCTGTGATGTTTCCAAATTTTCTTAAATCATCAGGATTGTAATATGTTTTTGACATCTTTATTTTATGTATGTTAAAAAGTAAAAATACTACTTTCCATTAAGATTCCAATTGTAAGGTAAATAATGAATTTGAGCATTTGTATCTACTTTTTCTGTAGCGTATTTATTAATATAATCAATTACAGAACCTTTTTTAGTAAAATCATTTTTAAACCAATTAAAGATTTCAGAGATATGAATCATACTTTTTTTACCAAATTTATTCCTTTTTGAATCATTAATAAAAGATTTCATTAATTTTTCTAATTCACTATGTACATTCCCTTCTGTAAATGCTTTATTATGTAATTTAGGACAAGAAATAGAAGCACAATTTACACCCACATGAATTCTTGGATCGAATAATTTTTTGCGTAAAATTTGATGCTCTATATGATCTAAAGTATAGATTTTTCCTCCAACTTTTACAAACGGAATTTTCCAAGCATTCTTGCCTTTTTTGCTAATTTTTTGAATGCTTTTTACAGGGTAATTTTCTAAAATTAATTTTATGGTATATGCGTTGTAGGCATTCATCCAAAAGGCTTTTTGTTTGTTTGCAGACCAAGATTTACTTGGTGAGGTAGTTGCCAAATAGTTGATATAACTATCTAATTTTACTTCATCGGCTTTTAATCCTTTATAATCTACATTTCCGTTTTTATCTACATGTGTTTGTAATAAAGAATTGAATGTTTTTGTTTGTGCTTGCGTTTGACTAGACGCCAGTAAACTAATAAATAATATCACTATTTTTTTCATGTAATGATTGATTTTTTAAATTAGACGTACCTCTTTGTATTTGTTTACAAAGATGTTGCCAAAAATTATTGGTGCTACTGCCAATTTACAAGTTCAACATATTATTTGGAGTCCTATTATTTTGAGTACAATAAATTACACTAACGCACCTAAATAGCGTTCTGCATCTAGGGCAGCCATACACCCTGTACCTGCTGCTGTAACTGCTTGTCTGTATTCTTTATCCTGAATATCTCCTGCTGCAAAAACTCCAGGTAAATTTGTTTTTGTTGACTTTCCTTTTGTAATTAAATATCCTACATCATCCATATCTAAAACACCTTTAAATAAATCTGAATTGGGTTGATGTCCAATAGCAATAAAAACACCTGTAACGGCTATTTCGTGTTTCTCTTTTGTTATATTATTTACAATGCTGACGCCATCTACAACATTTTCTCCAAGAACTTCATCTAATTCTGTATTGTACAAAACTTCTATATTTTCGGTTTTATTTACTCGATGTTGCATGGCTTTTGAGGCACGCATATAATCTTTACGAACCAACATAGTAACTTTGGTACAAATATTTGCCAAATAGGTGGCTTCCTCCGCAGCTGTATCACCAGCACCTACCACCACAACATCTTGTCCTTTATAGAAAAATCCGTCACAAGTTGCGCAGGCAGAAACCCCACCTCCTATTAAACGTTGCTCACTTTCTAAACCTAAATATTTTGCTGTTGCTCCTGTAGAAATAATTACTGTTTCTGCCTCCAATTCTTTAGATTCATCAACAATTATTTTATGGATTCCGCCAATTTTGGTACTTAAATCAACTTTGGTAACCATTCCAAATCGAACATCTGTACCAAAACGCTCTGCTTGATTTTTTAAATCATTCATCATCGCAGTTCCGTCAGTTCCATTTGGATATCCAGGATAATTATCAACTTCTGTTGTGGTTGTTAATTGCCCGCCCATTTGCAATCCAGTGTACATTATGGGTTTCATATCTGCCCTTGCTGCATAAATTGCTGCGGCATAACCTGCAGGTCCTGAGCCTATAATTAGGCATTTTATTCTTTCTATTGTTTCAGACATTTCTTTCTATTTTTTTAGAATTACAAATGTAATTATTTTTAAAAACCAACGGCCTTATCATCACCTCTTTTATCGGCACCTCCTTCTAAATTTTTATTCGGAAGTACTAAAATGGCAGAGACTTTACCAATAATTCTAGACCTCGTTTCATCTATTGGATACCCTAAACTATTAAGTTTTGTTTTTACTTCTACATCAAATCTATTGGGTTCCATGATAACGATATCTGGTAACCATTGATGATGAAATCTTGCTGCATTTACGGCCTCTTGCATTCCCATATTATATTCATGTACATTCAAAATAGTTTGTAAAACGGAAGTAATTATTGTTGACCCTCCAGGAGTGCCTACCACCATAAAAAGTTGATTGTCTTTTTCTATAATAGTGGGTGTCATTGAGCTCAGCATTCTTTTTTCAGGAACAATTTCATTTGCTTTTGCGCCAAGTAAACCAAACATATTGGGTACACCAGGTTTGCTACTAAAATCATCCATTTCATTATTAAGAAAAAAACCTAAATCAGAACAATATAGTTTTGACCCATACGCACCATTTAAAGTACAGGTTACAGAAACTGCATTTCCAAATGAATCTACAATTGAATAATGCGTGGTTTCATCGCTCTCAATAATTTCTATATTTCCGTAAGAAACTTCGGAAGATTTTGTTGCTTTTTCAAAGGTAAAATCTTTCATTCTTTTGGCACTATAGCTTTTGCTAATGAGTTCTTTTTGAGGAATAGTGGCAAAATCTGGGTCGCCCAAAAAGAAACTTCTATCTGCATACGCACGCCTTTCTGCTTCTGCAATCACTTGAATGGCTTTTACTGAGTTATGACCGTAGTTGTGCAAATCAAAAGGCTCAATGGCATTCATAATTTGTGCTAAACAAACACCACCACTAGAAGGTGGCGACATAGAAATAATGCGCAAATCATCATAAGAAAAAGTAACTGGAGTTCTCCATTTTACTTCGTATTTTGCTAAATCTTCAAGCGTAATAATTCCTCCATTTTCTTGAATAAAACGGACTAACCTTTTGGCAGTTTCGCCTTTATAAAACTCGTCTCTTCCATTTTTTTGTATTCTGATTAACGTTTCTGATAAGGATGGGTATTTAATGGTATCATTTTCTTTCCAGTTTTTAGAAAAAAGGATAGAATCTTTGTTTGCTTTCAAGAATAATGGTTGGTAATTTTTAAGTCTCTTTTCCTGTTTTTTTGTAATACGCACCCCTTTTTTAGCGAGTTCAATAACGGGTTGCAAAATTTCGGAAATGGGAAGTGTACCAAATTTTTTATGTGTTGCAAAAACTCCTGCAACGGTACCGGGGACTCCAATAGCCATAGCACCTAAAATGCTTTTGTTTGGAATTACATTTCCATCTTCATCCAAATACATATTTTTTGTCGCTGCCAAAGGTGCTTTCTCTCTATAATCTAATGCGCCAATTTCGCCATCATTTTTTCTATAGACCATAAAACCACCACCACCCAAATTGCCTGCAAAAGGATAGGCAACTGCCAAGGCTAATTCTGTGGCAACCATGGCATCAAAAGCATTTCCTCCTTTTTGTAAGATGGCTACCCCTATTTTGGAGGCTTCTTCTCTAGCTGAAACGACCATTGCTTTTTGGGTAATTAGCCCTGTAATTTTTTCTTTTTTTGATGTTTTACAACTGAATGCTATAAGCGAAACAGCAATGAATATCCATATTTTTTTCATAAATAATAAGGTTATTTAATTTGTCAAATTGAGATTATTTCCAATAGTTTTTGGTTGGAAAAGATACGCAAATCTTCAAAGAAAAGAGTAAAGTCTTGTTCAAATTCTGTATATAGGTTTTTTAAATCATCAATAGCCATATCCATTTTAGATTTTCCTTTTGTTCGTCTATTCATTCCTTCTAAAACAGTTTTTATTCCTTCTAAATATTGATAATTATACAACCAATTATGTTCAATTAGATAAGGTAAGATTTGCAGTGTTTTTTCAGGCAATATG
>JBMYWO010000021.1:0-18414 GCA_049607505.1 Polaribacter sp. | reverse complement strand
TTATTTTTTACTAGGCTTTTATAAAATGTATCAATGTATTCTGCTAAGGGAATATCTGAATATTTGTTCCAATTTTTAGCCAAAAAATGATCGAAAAAAATATCAATAATCACACCGTCATAATGTCTATAACGTTCGTGCAAACGGCGTTTACTTTTTCTAACAATGCTATGCCTGTCTGTAAATGTGTCTATTTGTCTGTGTAGCAGAATTCCTTGTTGAATTTTTGGATGAAAATGTTTGAACTTATTTCCTCGAATATGATCTGCAATAAAATTACCAATCATAATATTGGTATTGCTATTTGATAAATATAAATGAGCGAGGAAGTTCATAAGAGTAAATAAAAAATTAACAAAGGAGCATGCTCCCTTGTTACTGTTTTTCCACAAAAACCTTAAAATTATCCAACCATTTTTGGACTTGTTTTTTAAAGAAACTTGGAAATAGAAATGCCATTGTTTTCACCATAAAACCTCTAAAAGCTGTATAGTGAATTTCTGCATCGTATTGAGTGGTAGTGTCATCTAAAGAGATAAAAGAACTCTGCATCGTATTGTCTGTATGTTTATGATGATATTGAGCCAAAAACACATCAGGTAAATCATTTTTTAAAATGGTTTCTGTCAATTCCATTTCTCCTTTTCCCATTTTATAATACATTTTTGAAATGGAATTTTCTTTACCAACATCACCAGAAATATGTATTTTTTTGATAAAACCATCTTGATATTCACTTAAAAAATCAGGATTCGCAAAAAAATCTGCAACTATTTTTTTGGGTTTATTAATGATAACTGAACAAGTAAATTTCATATTCTTTTTAGTTTTTTACAAATTTCTCATATTATCATTGTGAGGCATCAGACAAAAAAAATTTCCAAACGATTATGGTAACGTAAACTAACATCTCGATACAATTCCGATGAAAAATCGGAATCACTCGATGTGACACTACGGATGTATTGATAACTAGCTGTCGGTTCGAGTGTTTTCTTTTGATTGGAATGAAAAAGAAAATGACCTGTGTTGAGTTTATCGAAACATCGAGAACTCATTTTAATAATTCAGATAATATACTAAAAAACAAATAGTTATAAAACATGTCAATGGTAGCAAATACAGTTTTTTCTGATGGATAGAAATTAATCTTCATTTATTTTTTGTAATAATTCAGTCGCTTTTTTATAATTATAATGAGTGGAATCTTTTGTAATGAGATTAAGTATTTTTTCAGCTTCGTCTAGTTTTTCTTGTTTTAAATAAACGAGTACCATATACCAATATCCTTTTGAACTATCATAGGCATCTGATTGAGAAAAATTGTTGAAAATTTCTATTGCCTTATCATAATTATTCTGATGAAAATAGGAGGCTCCTAAATAGAGAGATACATTGGGGCATGTTGCTTTTGTTGTATCTGGAAATGAATTGACTACATCTATGACCTTGCTATATTGTTTTTCATTGTAGTTTTTCTCAACGCCTATGATACTTTTTTCTGTTCCTTTTTCTACATACGAAGGGAGGTCATTCCAACTGGCAAATTCTTTATATAAGGTTTGCTCACCAGTATCTATGCTAAAAGGAATTATTAAAATGACAATAAAAATTGCAGTAATTGCCATTAGGTATTTGTATTTTTTATAAAAATTGTTCTTCTTCTTTTGGGCTAAATAATTAGACGTATTTGCTTTAATAGTAGAATATGCGTCTTGATATTCCTCACTTCTAAGAAGTGTTTTCATTTTTTCTACCTCTTCCTTTTTAAATGGTTGGTTTGTCTTAGAGTTCGATTCATTTGCAAATACATCATGAATAGATTGCTGTAAAAACACTTCTTCTTTTAACTCGCTATCTGCCTCTATTTTTTGTTCAAAAAGAGTTCTTTCCTTACTATTCATTTCTTTTTGTAAGTAACGCTCAATTTCTTTTTGTATATTTTCGTCCATCTTTTTATACTTTAAAAATGTTATACCTACTGTCTTTTTTTATGAGTTGAATTAGTTTCGCTTTACACTTAAAGACTCGCTGTCTTACTGTATTTATAGAACTATACGATAAATCTTCCAAAATTTCTTGATAACTCATACCATTAAAATAATTTCCTAATATTTCCTTACAATTTCCTGAAAGCATCTGAAACATTTCTTGATAAAACTCTAACCGCTGTTGTTCTAAAATAAGAATACTTAATTGAGTCTCTTTATCTATTAGTGGCACAACTCCTTCTTTTATTACCCTTTTATGCTTGTTTTTAATTGATGTTTTCCACATATTTTTACACACTGTAAAAAAGTATCCTCCAAACGAACTAATTTTTAGAGATTTTTTTCTATGTGTAATAATTAGGTACATCAATGCATCTTGAAATACGTCTTGAATTTCTTCCTCTCTACCATTATTTCTTAAAATATAAGAGGCTACTTTGGGGTAAAACTTCGTGTAAATTTTAGAGATAATTTTATTGTTCCCTTCTAAAAGAGCTGTTAAATAGATTTCGCTTTCTGACATTGTTGCAATTAAAAAATCAAAAATAACTAAAATTATTGGGTAATGTTTTTCCTATAAGCATACTTCTTATTAGATGACCATCATTATAATGATGTCTTTAATGAAAATCTAATTACAAACTACTCTATTATGAAAAAAATTAAAACTTATATACTATTACTTCTTATTGTTTCTTGTTCTGTAAATGATGATCTACAATTTGATGATCTACAATTTGATGATCCAGTTAATATACCTATATATTCTGCTACCGAACTTATTATTCAATTTAAAGAAAATGTACCTTTAAGAAAAAAAGTAGCATTGCGTGCCGAATTTGGTGTAATATCTTCTGACCCCTGTCATTGTACAGATGATGCTATTGAAAAATGGACTTTTGAAAACGATGTTGATATTGAAAATAAGAAAAAATTGTTAGATCCAGACGAAAGCGGAGATATTGAAGAAATTAAAAATGTAGATTATGAGTTTTCTTTTGAAAGCGAAAAAATAGATTTTAGCACTATAAAGTTTCCTAAATTTCTTAATTATCAATCTGTGATATCTACAAATAATTATGGTGTTACTATTGCAGTATTAGATACAGGATTAAATGTAAATTATGCTGGTTTTTCAGGGCAATACTTATACAATGCTAATAATTGTAATTGTGAGACAATTTCAGGTCTTCCAAATCAAATTTCTGGATGGGATTATGTAAATGAAGACAATAATACATATGATGATCACTATAGTGTTCATGGCACAAAAGTGGCGTATATTATGCATAGAAAAATGATTGCAGATAATATACCACATCAAATATTACCTCTAAAAATAGCAGATAATTTTGGAAAAATTTCTGCCTTTAATCTAATCTGTGGAACAAAAAATGCGGTTCAATTTGCTGATATTGTAAATATGAGTTTAGGCTATTATTCAAACGGAGAAGATGATAAAAGCAAAATATTAGAAGATATTATTATCAATAACAATCATGTTCTATTTGTAACTTCAGCAGGAAATAGCAATAGAGATACTGAAATTTTTACACATTATCCTTCATCATTCCCTCAAGAAAATGTAGTAGCTATTGCAGCAGCTAACAAAACAGGAAATAGAAAAGCATATTTTTCAAATTATGGTATGGAGTCTATTGATTTTTATGCTATTGGAGAAAATATTCAAATAGAATATTTAACAGACCCTATATCAGGAACTTCTTATTCGGCACCTTATGTATCGGCAATAGCAGCAAAGCTATTGTTTAATAATAGGATGACTTTAAGTCCAGATATGATTATACAAAAATTAGATCAAGTAGGTACTTCTATTGAACAAGATGGTGAAAAAGTAAAATATGAGAAAATAATTAGATAACATACAAAGCATAAAATTGTATTTGCGTTTAATGAAAGGGAATTCCTCGTAGCTTGTTGCTACGGGGTTTTTGTTGAAAATACAACCTGTTTTCGGAACTTTGAAATTATTATTATTATTATGTTTATTACAAGAGAACATACTCCCTTGTATTACTTTTTCAAAACGACATACTTTTTCTATTTTTCTGAACATTTAAAACTGAACTTATTTTAATTTTATATATTTGGAAAACCCTATCAAGGGGAAATCTAAACCCCATAAAATGCTAAATCGCTGTATTGGAATTCTTATTTGTTTACTTATAAGCAACTCATTTTTCTCTCAAGAACATCCTAACACATCTATTATTAACTATATTGATTCTATTAAATTAAAACCATATAACAACAATAGTCTTATAAAAGCAGAACAAGAATTATTGCAATACGACACCTTAAATTCTGCAAAGGGATTAGGATATGCTTACCATGAACTAGGAAAATTATATAACAAAAATAAAAACAATCAAAAAGCTATAGAGGTTACAAAAAAAGCAATTAATTTTAAAAGAAGCGTAAAAGACACTTTTGAAATACATAAAAGTTTAAATAACCTATATTTCTTTCATAAAGAGACATCAGAAAAATTAGTTGTTCTTGAACAAATAATTAAAGATAAAAAACACAACAAATATACATTTAGAGCTTACAATAATGCTGCTAAAATTTATATTGACAAAGGAGATTATTATAAAGCCTTACACTACTATAAGTATGTAATAAAATCGTATCAAACCCATCATTCTCTCATTGGTGAATTTTTAAAAGCACACATAGGAAGTATACGCATCTACGCAGATATATATGATGAATCAAAAATGAACCCTAATCAATTACGTGAAATAAACTATCATAACAATCAAATTCAAAAGTATTCGAAAAAAATTTCAGAAAAAAATTTAGCTTCAAATAATAATAATTTAGCTAGCATTTATGAAAATCTAGGACGCAATAAAGAAGCTATGTCACATTATGAAAAAGCATTAAAATATTACTCACAAATAGAAGACAATGAAACAATTGGTTGGCTGTATAATAATTTAGGTGTTATATATTACAAATTAAAAGACAATCAAAAAGCTGACCAATATCTTAATAAAGCCTTAAAAATAACTGAAGATGCAGGGATTTGGAACTATGTTTATCACAATAAAGGATTTTATCTACAAACAAAAAACCTTTTGAAAAAAATCCCATATTATCAAAAAGCTATCAAGTATTTATTAGAGAATGATTATCAATATACTTCTTTAGACGCATTACCCTCAATAACTGCTATTAAAGAATCTAACTTTGCTATAGAAATTTTAGAAGACCTAATACAAATAGCCAATACTTGGGTTTTAACATACAACAAAGATAAAGAAATCTCAAACTTACAAAACGCAAAAAAAACAATAGATCTCATAGACGAATTGATTTCTTATATTCGTTTTGAAAGTAGTATCGACCAATCCAAACTATTCTGGATTCATAAAGGTGTTGACACTTATATGTTGGGGGTTAAAGTTTCTTATTTACTAAATGATGCAAAAAGTGCATTGTATTTTATGGAAAAAAACAAAGCCCTTTTATTGTTAGAAAATTTGAATGATACGCATACAGAGGAATTAACCATTACTACCCTAAATAGCATACAAAAAAATCATGTATCCAAAACGTCAAACTTTATAGAATATATTCTCAATAAAGATGAAGGTTATGGTATTTTTTGTAGCGATACAACTATTGAGTTTTTTAAGATAAATACTATTCACCAACTTTTAGAGCAAGTTGAAATTCTTAAAAATCAGTGTAGTAAACCTTTTGCTAAAAAAGAAGATGATGTTGCATACACAAAAAATGCGGATTCAATATTTCAAAAATTATTTCCTTTTAAAGATGCGTTGCAAAAAATTTCAGGCAAAAAATTAACCATCGTTTCAGATTATACAATTAAAAATATACCTTTTGAAGCACTCACTGTAACAGATAACGCAGCTACTATTCAAAAAGATTTTTTAATCCACCAAACCGAAATTTCTTATTTATATTCAGCATCCGTTTTAGCACAAGTACAAAAAAAAGAGCATCACCCAACTGAAGTTGCTTTAGGAGTTGCACCAGAAATTTTTGCAATAGATTCATTAGTACCTTTGCATACTAGTACGCAAGATATACAACAAATAGCTTCCCTTTATCCAACTACAGTGTTAAAAAAAGAAAAAGCAACCAAAGAAGCAGTGCTATCTGCTATCAACAATTACAAAATAATACACTTTAATACACATGCAGGTATAGATGAATTAACCAACGAACCGTGGCTAGCATTTTACGATCAAAAAATAGGTTTACAAGAATTATACAACCAACCCATTCAAGCCGATTTAGTGATTTTAGATGCTTGTAAAAGTGCCACAGGAAAACTAGAAATTGGCGAAGGCGTTATGAGTTTGTCTAGAAGTTTTACCTATAATGGTGCAAAAAGTGTTATTGCATCACAATGGAACGTTCATGAAAAAGCCTTGAGTACCATATTTAAAACATTTTACAAAGAATTACAAAAAGGCACCTCAAAATCCAAAGCATTGCATCAGGCAAAACTAAACTACTTGAATACTCATCAACTCTCCGAAATATCACCCTATTATTGGGCATCTATGACACTTACTGGCGATACAGAAAGTGTTATTATAGAACAGAATTCTTATAAATGGGTTGTATTTTTTTTGGTAGCAATAGGGGTTTTAGGGTTGCTTTATTTTAGATATTTTAAAAAATAGGAACTAAAATATTTTCATACTAAACATTTGTTTAATAAATTTGGAATGTAATTGTGAAAAATCAATGGAAAAGATAGTAACGGAGCAAGAATGGGAACTGATAGATACCATTAGAAACTACAAAAAAACGTATCCAAAATCGTTACAGTTAGAATTCTATGTTCTAAACTTATTTGAAAACTTACTATACGAATAGCAACTATTACTACTTTTGATGGTACATAAAAATCTAAAAAATATGGCAATAGCAATAAAAGAAGAAAGTTTAAAAACAAAATTAAGTGATATTTTAGTAGATATTTCTTGGGCAAAAATCTCTAGAAAATATTTTGGTAAATCAAGTTCTTGGATATATGATAAATTAGTTGGAAACGAAAAAGGTTTTACGAAGGAGGAAAAGGAAGAATTTAAAAACGCTTTGTTAGATTTATCGAATCGTATAAAAAAGTGTGCAGATAAATTATAAAATACTCAAAATTAATATATAAACTCCATATTAGAATCCGTTAGGTGACGACGGTCGTTTTTATTGAATTGTGAAATTTATTTTTCGTCCAAGCCCAAGTTCAATAAGCCTATAAAGTGTTGAAAGTTGAATGTCACTATGTTCATTTTCAATTCGTGAAATAAAACTTTTTTTTGCGCCAATTCTGTCGGCAAGTTCTTCTTGTGTCAAATGGGCTAATTTTCTTTCTTCTTTAATTAATTCGCCAATGGCAAAAGATTTGGCTTTAATCTCAAAATTAGTTCTTTTTTCCGTATTTGTTTTCCCATATCTTTTGTCAAGATGTTCTTCAAAAGTTTTTATGTTTTGCTTCCATTATCTGTTTCTTTGCTTGTTAAAATATTCCTTCATTATTTTTTTTACTTTATCTAATTCTTTTGTTGGCGTCTTTTGAGTTTTCTTTTAAAATCCATTAAAAATCACTTCATCAATTTTGTTTTTTACTTTTTCATTTAAGGTTTCAAAAAAGTTGTCAAAGTAATCTTTATAAAAAACGATTTCTCTAATTGTTTTCATTCATCAAAGTTAACGAATAATGGAACAATTTCAAAATATATAATGATGAAAATTTTACTGTATTTCTCTTTTTTTCTTAATTTTTTTTAAAAACTGGGTAATAGATTTTAAAACTTACTACTTGTTTATAGATGCATCTAAATAAGGTGGTACCCGAAAAGCCTATACAATAGAGTAGGGAAAATTTAAAAAACCTATAATGAAAAAAATAACTTTAATATTAAGTATGTTTATTATTATACTATTAAGTAATAAACTAATATCGCAAAATGCAATGCGGTTTGACGGAACGGACGATTATATAGAGGTCCCAAGTACAGCACTCAATTCTCTTAATTCAGATAATTTCACCTTTGAAGCTTGGGTTCAAGGACTTGAGGCTGACCAAGACCTACATCCAATGATTTTTTCAAGTAGAGAATCTGGTGGAGGTACTTCGCAAGGTGTTATGTTTGGCTTTCATGCCAGATGGGGAGGAGCATCACATAAAATGTTATATGTTCAACTTGAAGGTAGAAACTATTTTGTAATGAATAATGGATCAGCAGGAAGTATTTTAGATGGTAATTGCCATCATGTTGCTATTTCTAGAGAAGAAAATACGTTACTCTTTTTTGTAGATGGTGTACAAATTGGAACAAGAAGTATTAGTGGTAATCCTACAACTGTTTCTTCTGGAGATATGTCGATTGGAAGAGATGTAATTACAAGCAGTTCAAAATTCGATGGAAAAATTGGTCAGGTAAGAATTTGGGATCATACTCGATCAAGCTCTGAAATTACAAGTACAATGAATACCAGTATTTCTGGAAGCACATCAGGTTTATTAGGATATTGGGAGTTTACTACTGGGTCAGGACAAACCGCTATAGACAAAACAGGTACTGCTAATGGACAACTGGGTTCTACTGCTAGTGTTGATAATAATGATCCTGAATGGGATTCCTTATGTGATAATATTATAGAACCTGAACCTACCGATGAAGGCGCATACTGTTGCGAAGGAGAAAACTTAGTAGAGAATGGTAATTTTGAATCTGGAAATACTGGATTTACTAGCGATTATATACAATCTACAACTACTTATCCAGGAGAGTATGACGTAACTACAACAGCGACTAACTTTAATGCAAAAGTTAGTGATCACTCATTTTGTGAGGATCCAACAGAATATGCTAATAATGATCAATTTATGGTGGTCAATGGCAAAACACAACAACCTGGAGGAACAACCAGTGTAATATGGGAACAAACCATTTCTATTCAACCAGAAAAAGAGTATAAATTTTGTGCTAATTTTAAGAATATGCCACAATGTACTTTTAGCATAACTCCAGAAGTACAAATAGAAATTAATGGTCAGCTATTTGGTTGGAATACAATTAATACCGACGAAACAGACCCCTGCAATTGGCAAAAAATTAGTGAGTGTTTTACTGGTGAAAATGATCAAGTAAAAATAAAAATTCATATAAAAGAATGTGGGAATGGCGATGGCAATGACCTAGCAATTGATGATATTTCTGTACAAGAAAAATTAGACCAAAACTTAAATATTACGGTGCAACATCAAGCAAATCCTAAACAAATAACAGCATCCATTAATACAATAAGTACTACAGATGATACTCTTTTAGTAGGACAAGAATGTGAAGAGCAAAATGGAGGATATGAACACTATTGGTTTGTATATGAGCCAGCATCGTATCCTGTTAGTAGTCCAATAAGTAGTATGGTATCTAATTCTTGGTCTTGGTCAAGTAATTTAGGAGGCTCTAGTACACAATTGTCTCCAGCATCAGCAACGAATCCTGTATGGAACTTAACAACCACTTTCCCAAATTATAATTTTGAAGATAACAAGCTTTATGTAATTGGTCTGTATGTTCCTTCATGTTGTGAAAGTTGTTATGACGAAGGATGGACGTATCAACTAACCTATAATAGTGGACGACAATCGTCTGCGGGTTATGTGCTTACTAAAGAGGATAAGGAATACTTAAAATCTATGTTTAGACAATTTGACCAGTCTGCACAAACAAACGATCCTTTGGATATAAAAGCTATTCAAATGTATCCAAATCCAACAAATAGTATTCTTAATATTAAAACAAAAGAAGCTATTAAATCCTACCAAATCCACGATGTACTTGGCAAGGTAGTAAAAAGTAATCCTTTTAATAAAGCACAAATAGACGTTTCTAAACTTCAAAGTAATATATACTTTATCACTTTTGAAACCGAAAACGGGAAAAAAGAAACGTATAAATTTATTAAAGAATAGATATAATAAGTCATACAATTTTTATAAACAACCCATCTAAAATTATTTTTAGGTGGGTTGTTTTTTAGAAAGAAAATCTAAAATATTTTTGCGTTAAACCGTTTAATAAATTTGTAATGTAATCATATACTCAAAATCACAGCTATCCGAAAGTTTGTGTTTTAAAGTAGCTTATGAATCCCGTATTTTTGATTTGAAACACAAAAAATTAATCACTTTTTTATACTGGCTAACAACGAAATTTATCTACTTTTGAAAAACTTTCGGGTGGGAGTGATAATTAGTAAAATAATCTATTTTTACTTTCCGTAAACAGATGCTTTATTAAACTTTTCAGTTAGCATATAATACACTACCGCTCTATATTTCTTTCTTTCAGATTTTCCTATTTTTTCCATTACTTCTTCAATACCAGCATCTAAATCGGCACTATCAGTTAAACCCAATTTCTTTATTAAAAAGTTATTTTTTACAGTTTCTAATTCTTTAGTATCAGAACCAGATACAGTTTCTGCATCTGCTTTATAGATAGAAGGTCCTAAACCTTTGGTTACTGCTGATAATAAATCTGCGTTGCAAGATAAATTTCTATCATCCATAAATTTTTTGTACACTGCTACTTTCTCGTCAAATTTGCTCATGTTTTTCTGTTTTGTTTATTTAAATTTTTCATTCTAATTGAACAATTCAAAAATACATAAAATATATTAATCAATTCAAATATTTGTATTGTTCATTCATTTCGACACAATTATATGTCAAACTGTCACTTAAGATAGGTGTTATTTTTTCCAAAACTGACATTTTTTAGACCAAAAACAGTTGGCACGCATCTTGACTATTAGAAAAATGTAAAATCGAATTTAAGAATTTAATATAAATATTATGAGTAAAATTATTGGAATTGATTTAGGAACAACCAACTCTTGTGTATCCGTAATGGAAGGTAATGAGCCTGTTGTAATTCCTAATTCAGAAGGAAAAAGAACAACGCCATCTGTTGTAGCCTTTGTTGAAGGTGGTGAGCGTAAGGTTGGCGACCCTGCTAAAAGACAGGCAGTTACCAACCCAACAAAAACAGTATATTCTATAAAACGTTTTATGGGAAATAAATTTTCTGAATCTTCAAAAGAGATAAAGAGAGTTCCTTATAGCGTTGTGAAAGGGGATAATGACACACCTCGTGTAGATATTGACGGTCGTTTATACACACCTCAAGAAATATCTGCAATGGTATTGCAAAAAATGAAAAAAACCGCAGAAGACTATCTAGGTCAAGATGTTTCTGAAGCAGTAATTACGGTGCCAGCATACTTCAACGATGCACAAAGACAGGCTACCAAAGAAGCAGGCGAAATAGCTGGTTTAGAGGTTAAAAGAATTATAAATGAACCAACTGCCGCTGCTTTAGCCTATGGTTTGGACAAAGCAAATGAAGATAAAAAAATTGTTGTTTTTGATTTTGGTGGAGGAACACATGATGTTTCTATTTTAGAATTAGGAGATGGTGTTTTTGAAGTATTAGCCACTGACGGAGACACTCATTTAGGAGGAGATGATGTAGATGAAAAGTTAATCAACTGGTTAGCAGAAGAGTTTAAAGCTGAAGAAAACTTAGACTTACGTAAGGATCCTATGGCGTTACAACGTTTAAAAGAAGCTGCTGAAAAAGCAAAGATTGAATTGTCTAGCACCACTTCTACCGAGATTAATTTACCATACATTACGGCAACCGCTAGCGGACCTAAACACTTGGTAAGAACAATGACGAGAGCGAAGTTTGAAACGTTAATTGACGATTTAGTAAAAAGAACTATTGAACCTTGTCAAACCGCTTTAAAAAATGCTGATTTATCAAAATCTGATATAGATGAGATTGTATTAGTAGGTGGTTCTACACGTATTCCTGCGGTGCAAGAAGCAGTAGAAAAGTTTTTTGGAAAAGCACCAAGTAAAGGTGTAAATCCAGATGAAGTTGTAGCTTTAGGAGCTGCAATACAAGGAGGAGTTTTAACGGGTGATGTAAAAGATGTTTTATTATTAGACGTTACCCCTTTATCATTAGGAATTGAAACTATGGGGAATGTGTTTACCAAATTAATTGATGCAAACACAACCATTCCAACAAAAAAATCGCAAGTATTCTCTACCGCTGTGGACAATCAACCCTCGGTAGAAATTCATGTATTGCAAGGTGAAAGAGCGATGGCAGCAGACAATAACACGATTGGTCGTTTTCATTTAGACGGTTTACCTCCAGCACAAAGAGGTGTTCCACAAATTGAAGTAACGTTTGATATTGATGCAAATGGAATTATTAAAGTTTCTGCTTTAGATAAAGGAACCAACAAATCTCATGAAATTAGAATTGAAGCTTCTTCAGGATTATCAGAAGAAGAAATCGAAAAAATGAGACAAGAAGCGGAAGCAAATGCTGATGCTGATAAAACCGCCAAAGAAACTGCCGAAAAAATTAATGGTGCAGACTCTATGATTTTTCAAACAGAAAAGCAATTAAAAGAGTTTGGCGATAAATTATCTGCCGATAAAAAAGAACCTGTTGAGGCTGCTTTAGTTGAATTAAAAGCTGCTCACGAATCGAAAGATTTGGCGCAAATTGATGCTGCTATGGAAAAAATTAATGAAGCTTGGAAAGTGGCATCCGAAGAAATGTATGCGGCACAACAACAAGCTGGCGGTACAGATGCAGGGGCAGAACAAGGTCAACCAGAAGCAAATGATAATGCTCAAGGAGACAATGTAGAAGATGTAGATTTTGAGGAAGTGAAGTAAGCAGAGAACCAATCCCACTTTTTCAGCGGGATTGTATGAATCGCTTATCCCGATTTTTTATCGGGATCTAAAAAAACTAAAAACGCAATCATTCATTTGGTTGCGTTTTTTTGTTGACAATAAAGGAGTTTTAATTTTGTATCTTTGAATTTCAATATAAAGAAAATGAGTATTCAAGGAACAAAAATCGAATTAGTAAAGACAATTTTAGCAATTGAAAACAAAGATTTTATCCAAAAAGTTGCTAATTTCATCAATAAAGAAAAAATTGATCTTTGGAATGAATTAAGTACTTCTGAACAAGATGAAATAAAAAAAGGTATCAATCAACTAGACCAAGGAAAAAGAGTTTCTTATAATTCCTTTTTGAAAAAAATATCTTAATGGAGGTATTTTTATCAGAACTTGCAACATTAAAACTTCTTAAATTATCTGAGTATCTTTTAGAAAACTGGAACTTAAAAACACGAAATACGTTTATTGAAAAACTAACGGAAAAGATTAAACAAATATCTGAACATCCAGAAAGTTGCCCTCAATCAGACGAATTTAAAGGCCTCTACAAATGTGTTGTAACTAAGCAAACAACTTTTTATTTTCGAATTTTAATTGATAGAAATGAAATTGAAATTATAACAATATTTGATACTAGACAGAATCCAAATAAATTAAAAGAAGATATTGATTAAAATATAAGAACTAAAACTTATTATGTGTAATTTATTATTTTTAGATATTATGTTGTAATCATCAAAAAAACTAAAAACGCAATCATTCATTTGGTTGCGTTTTTCATCACTCCAAAAAACCAAAATCCCTTTTCTTTCCCTAAATTTGCAATAGATTAAATCATTTACATTTTACAATGAACATCCCACAAACCAGTTTTCCAAGAGTTGTTATTATTGGTGGTGGATTTGCAGGTTTGGCTGCTGCTAAAGGCTTGGAAAAACAAGAACTACAAGTTGTTTTAATAGACAAGCACAATTATCATACCTTTCAACCACTACTCTATCAAGTTGCCACAGGGGGATTAGAACCCGATTCGATTGCGTTCCCGTTAAGAAAACGATTTAATGATGTAGAAAATTTTTATTTTAGACTGGCAGAAGTGATTAATATTCAGCCAGAAAACAACCTCATAGAAACTTCTATTGGAAACTTAAACTATGATGAGTTAATCATTGCAACAGGTTCTTCCACAAATTTTTTTGGAAACAAAAACATTCAAAAACATACTATGGAAATGAAGTCTGTTCCGCAATCTTTAAACATCAGAAGCTTGATTTTAGAGAATTTTGAAGAAGCTTTATTAACATCAAATTTAGAAGAAAGAAATGCTTTAATGAATTTTGTAATTGTTGGTGGTGGTCCAACGGGTGTTGAATTAGCAGGTGCTTTGGCAGAAATGAAAAAAGGAATTCTTCCAAAAGACTATCCAGATTTAGACATTCGTCAAATGAAAATTAATCTCATACAAGGCTCTGAATGTATTTTAAAAGGAATGAGTGCCAAGGCATCTGAAAAAGCAGAAGATTTTTTAATAAAGTTGGGTGTAGATATTTGGAAAAATTTACGTGTTTTAGATTATGACGGAATTACCGTTACCACAAACGGAGAAGATAGTTTTAAGGCTGCCACTGTTATTTGGGCAGCAGGAGTAAAAGCAGCAACAATAGATGGTTTAGATGCAAATTGCATTATTGAACATTCAGAACGAATAAAAGTAAATGAATTCAATCAAGTTTTAAATTATGATAATATCTACGCAATTGGCGATGTTGCTTGTATGTCATCAGAGAAAAACCCAAATGGGCATCCAATGATGGCACAACCTGCTATTCAACAAGGAAAATTGATGGCAAAAAATATAAAATCAAAATTATTTGGCAAAAAACAAAAATCTTTTGTGTATAAAGATAAAGGCTCTATGGCCACCATTGGCAGAAATAAAGCTGTAGTAGATTTGAAAAAATGGAAATTTCAAGGTGTTTTTGCTTGGTTTGTTTGGATGTTTGTGCATCTTTTTTCTCTAATTGGTTTTAGAAACAGAGCGATTGTTTTTCTAAATTGGGTATATAATTATATTCGATTTGATAGAGAAACACGATTAATTATTAGACCTTATAAAAATAAAAAAACCACAGTATCTAAAGATATATTGACGTAGGATGAAAATAGAACAAATATATACAGGGTGTTTAGCACAAGGTGCTTACTATATAGAAAGTGAAGGTGAAGTAGCCATTATAGATCCGTTACGCGAGGTAAAACCCTATATAGAAAAAGCAGCATTCAATAATTCAAAAATTAAATATATTTTCGAAACACATTTCCATGCAGATTTTGTAAGTGGGCATGTAACTTTAGCCAAAGAAACAGGAGCATCAATTATTTATGGACCCAATGCAGCAACAAGTTTTGATGCTATTATAGCAGAAGATGGGCAAATATTCAAATTAGGAAATATTACAATAACAGTTCTTCACACACCAGGTCATACTATGGAAAGTTCGGTTTTTTTGCTAAAAGATAAAAACGGAAAAGACCATGCTATTTTTAGTGGTGATACCTTGTTTTTGGGCGATGTTGGACGTCCAGATTTAGCACAAAAAACAGGAAGCATTACAAAAGAAGATTTAGCAGGCTATTTATTTGATAGTTTACATACTAAAATAATGCCTTTGGCAGATGATGTCATTGTCTATCCAGCACACGGTGCAGGTTCATCTTGCGGTAAAAATTTAAGCAAAGAAACCATAGACACTTTAGGCAATCAAAAAGCAACAAATTATGCATTACGTGCAGATATGACCAAAGAAGAATTTATAAAGGAAGTAACAGACGGTCTAACACCACCACCACAATACTTTCCATTAAATGTAAAAATGAATAAAGAAGGCTATGATGATTTTTCTGAAGTATTGGCACGAAGTACAAAAGCATTATCACCAGAGGCTTTTGAAATAGCAGCAAATGAAACAGACGCTGTTGTTTTAGATGTTCGTCATCAAAATGAATTTGCAAAAGGACACATTCCACGTTCTATTTTTATTGGATTGGACGGTACTTTTGCACCTTGGGTAGGTGTTCTAATTGCAGATGTAAAACAACCTACTTTGTTAATAACACCCGAAGGAAAAGAAGAAGAAGCAATAACACGGTTGTCACGGGTTGGTTTCGACCAAACTTTAGGATATTTAAAAGGGGGGTTCGATGCTTGGAAAAAAGCATCGAAAGAGTATGATACTGTAAGTTCAGTTTCTGCAACTACATTTAAAACGATAAAAGAAAATGCAGATGTTCCTATATTTGATGTTAGAAAAGAAGGTGAATTTTTATCAGAACATATTTTAGGCGCAAACAATACTCCTTTAGATTATATCAATAAATTTTTAGCAGAATTTCCAAATCAAGAAACATTTTATGTACATTGTGCAGGAGGTTATCGTTCTATGATTGCTGCTTCCATATTAAAAAGTAGAGGAATCCATAATTTTATAGATATAGCTGGTGGTTTTGGCGCAATAAAAAACACAAAAATAGAAGTGTCGGAGTATGTATGTCCGTCAACATTATAAAATAAATTAAAACGTAATTATGAAAAATTTATCTCAAGAAGAATGGAAAGAACAAGCATCTAAAGACAAAAACGCTGTTATTATTGATGTAAGAACACCAGAAGAATGTGCTTCTGGAATTGTGGAAAATGCAGTGGTGATTGACTTTTTACAGCCCGATTCTTTTTTAGAAGAAATTAAAAAATTAGACAAAACCAAAACATATTATATGTACTGTAGAAGTGGTAATAGAAGCGGTAAAGCCTGTATGATGATGGAAAATTTAGGGTTTAACGAATCGTTCAATCTTATGGGAGGGATGAATGAATGGAATGGAAATAAAGTGAATCTGAATTAAAAACATACTACAATGTTTAAAAGAATTGTCTTATTAGGAATTTTATTAGCATCACTTTCTTGCACATCTCAAAAAAGTGAGAAAATAACAACGCTCAATTATACTGATTTTAAAGAAAAAGTGGTCGGTAAGAATGTTCAATTAATAGACGTAAGAACCGATAAAGAATATAAAAATGGTTTTATTGACGATGCCATTCAAATGAATTTTTCAGAATCTGAAAAATTTATAAAACAGATAGAAACATTAGAAAAAAACAAACCCGTATATATTTATTGCCATTCTGGAGGAAGAAGTGGTAGAGCAAGCAAACTACTCTTAAAAAAAGGATTTACTAAAATTTATGATTTCTCTGGAGGCTATAAATCTTGGACACAAAAAAGTAATTAACAAGGGAGCATACTCCCTTGCATAAAAATTTGCTAAATTTGTTATGTTAAACAAATTATATAAATGCTCATCATTGGAATTGCTGGCGGAACAGGAAGTGGTAAAACAACTGTTGTCAAACAAATTATGGATCAACTTCCCGAAGGGGAGGTTTGTGTCATATCGCAAGATTCATACTACAAATCAACGAATGGTTTGTCTTATGACGAACGATCAAAAATAAATTTTGACCACCCAAGATCTATTGATTTTGATTTGCTTGTTCAACATTTAACTGCCTTAAAAGAAGGCAAAATAATAGAGCAACCTACATACTCTTTTATAATACATAATAGAACAAAAGATACACTAAAAATACACCCTAAAAAAGTAATTATTGTAGAAGGGATTTTAATTTTTAATAGCGAAAAATTACGCAATCTTTTTGATATTAAAATCTTTGTCCATGCAGATACAGATGAGCGTCTTATAAGACGTATAAAAAGAGATATTTCTGAAAGAGGAAGAGATATTAACGAGGTCATCAACAGATATCAAGAAACTTTAAAGCCTATGCACCAACAGTTTATAGAACCTACAAAGAATTTTGCAGACATTATAATTCCTAACGATAAATTTAACACAGTGGCTATAGATATTGTAAAAACAGTTATTAATGAACGTTTATAAAGGATGACTTTTAATGAATTAAAAAACCGTTCATTCTTTAAAATTATTACAAATATATTTGTGTTAATTTTTATTTCATTTAGTATTTGGATGCTTTTTTTTGATGAAAATTCTTACCTTGTCCATAGAAAATTTGATAAAGAAATTAACGATTTAGAAAATACAATTACCTTTTATGAATCTAAAATTAAAGAAGATAAAGCCATTATAAAAAAACTCCAAGACTCTTTGCAATTAGAACGTTTTGCAAGAGAAAAATATTTAATGAAAAAAGAAAATGAAGATATTTATATCATAGAATTTGATACCATAAAATAAACAATGAGTAATTCCCTATTTGATGAATTTGATAGCGTTTCCCCTACTGCTTGGAAGCAAAAAATTCAAGTAGATTTAAAAGGAGCAGACTATAACGAAACACTTCTTTGGAAAACCGAGGAAGGAATTGTTGTCAAACCTTTTTATACAAAAGAAGATAGAACCCACCAAAAAATAGCAATTCCAAAAGAAGACTTTACGATCTGTCAGACCATTTTTATTGATGATGTAAAAATTGCAAATTCTTTAGCAATCAAAGTCTTACAGAGAGGTGCAACTGCCATTCAATTCAAAGCAAATTCAACCTTTGACTATAAGACTTTACTTCAAAATATTGATGTAACA
>JBMYWO010000020.1:4652-23417 GCA_049607505.1 Polaribacter sp. | reverse complement strand
CAATGTGCTGGCCAATATGCCAATACATCAATACTCGCTGTTGGTTTATTGCTCTTACTGCTTTTTGTTGGGCAGTAACAATAAGTTCCTTTATTGAATGTATAAATTCTTTTGAAAGCGGTGTCATTTTGTTCTTGGTTGCTAAATATAAGTTTTTTATACTGTTTTTTCTGTAATAATTAATGAGATACTTTCTGCTTTTTCGAAATCTTGAGAAAGTTCTTTATTTATTTTATGACGAACTGTACTTCTTTTCCTTTTGGGAAGAGATTAAGGAATGGACTCTAGGTTGATACTTTTTAGCAATATCTGCAATCACTTTAATATGTTCAGGTGATGTTCCGCAACAACCTCCAATAATATTTATCAAATTTTTCTTTAAATATTCTTCTATTTGTTCGCCCATTTCTTCTGGGGTTTCATCATATTCACCAAAAGCATTTGGCAATCCTGCATTGGGATGTGCAGAAATTGCAAAATCTGTTTTATTGGCGATTGCCTCTAAATGGGGTTGTAATAAATTAGCACCTAAAGCACAATTAAATCCAACAGATAATAACGGAATATGTGATACTGAAATTAGAAATGCTTCGGCTGTTTGCCCTGATAAGGTTCTTCCTGAAGCATCTGTAATAGTGCCACTTAACATAATTGGAATGTCTATATTTCTTTCTTCTTTTACTTCCTCAATAGCAAATAGAGCAGCTTTTGCATTTAAGGTATCAAACACTGTTTCTACTAATAAAATATCTACACCACCATCTATTAAGGCTTCTGCTTGCTGTTTGTAAGCAGTTCTTAATTCGTCAAAAGTAACGGCTCTGTACCCTGGATCATTTACATCTGGAGACATACTTGCTGTTCTGTTTGTAGGTCCTATAGAACCCGCTACAAAACGAGGTTTATGAGGTTCTTTTACAGTAAATTCTTGGGCTATTTCTTTGGCTATTTTTGCTGATTGATAGTTGAGTTCATACACCAAATCTTCTAACTGATAGTCTGCCATAGCAATGGTAGTGCCAGAAAAAGTATTGGTTTCTATAATATCTGCACCCGCTTCAAAATATTTTGCGTGTACTTCTTTGATTGCTTTTGGTTGTGTGATAGATAATAAATCATTATTGCCTTGTAAAGGTGTTGGATAGTCTTTAAAGCGTTCGCCTCTAAAATCTTCTTCTGTAAATTTATAGGCTTGTAGCATCGTACCCATGGCACCATCTAATACTAAAATTCGTTCTTGTAAAGCTTTGTAAATGTTTGACATTTTTTGATATTTTTATCAATATGTCATCAGGAAAGGTATATGTTTCGCTGTTATCTGTCAGATTAGTTCCTGAAACAAGTTCAGAACAAGCTGTAGAATGTAGCACCTTCTATTTCTTTTACAAAATGGGTTGCTAAGGCTTCAATGGGTCTAATCCCTCTGCCTTTCGTGATAACGATCAATAAGATTATGAACTGAACTGCAAAGAAAAGGAATATTTTTTTATTTGTAGAATTATTGTTTAGGTTTTTAATAACATCCTAAAAGTTCTTATTTTTTTTAAATGAAAAAACTCTTCAATTGAAGAGTTTATATATTTAAGTGCCTAACAGATTTAGATAAGTTCGTCTTTGTGTGATTTTCAAATTTAATTTTTGTTTTTTCCATAATTTCATCTTTTTTTATTTTATTAATAATAAGATTTTCCTTTTCAAAGCTCTTAATTAAAATTTCAGAATACTCTAATAAATGTAAAAAATACATTAAGGTTAGTATTAGGTAAAACAGCACTACAAAGAACTTTTTTAATTTATTCCAAATCTGCGACCAGAAGTCTGCGAATTTTGATTTATGAAGATACGAAATAATCAGAACTTATACTAATTTAAAACTTACTTTTTTCAAGAAACTTCTTTTAACTTACTATAAAACAACATTTTTAAAAATTCGTATTACTATTGTTGCTACAGATTTTTTAGAGTGTTCTAGTAAAAAATTAAACGCAAAGACCCAAAGTTTTCGTTATCTGTTCCGTTTTCGGAAAAATTTCTTTGCGGTTACATAAAATAGATGTCGCTATAATCGCTTGAAAAAAAAATTGTTTCATGCCTCGTAATGACCTTCCAAAATCTTAAACAAACATTCCCTGTTTTTCGTATATTGTTCCCATTAAATCACTACTAACCAATCTAACCAAAATGAAAAAAGTACTTCCTATTTTATTTTTATGTATTACCTCCCTCCTATTCTCTCAAGAATTTTCTATGAATTTGGTTAAAAATATGAAACCAAGAAACATAGGTCCAGGTGGCATGAGCGGACGTGTAACTGCCATAGATGTTGTACAATCCAATCCTGATATTATGTATGTAGGCACAGCTTCTGGCGGAATTTGGAAATCTACTTCTGGAGGCATCAAATGGCACCCTATTTTTGAGAAAGAACTCACTGCTTCTATTGGAGCCATTGCAATTCAGCAATCCAATCCAAGTGTTCTTTGGGCAGGAACTGGGGAAGGAAATCCAAGAAATAGTTTAAATGGTGGTTTTGGTATTTACAAATCTTTAGATGCTGGAAAAACTTGGAAAGCCATGGGATTAGAAAAAACACGTCATATTCATCGTGTTATCATTCACCCAACAAATCCAGATATAGTCTATGTTGGCGCAATCGGTTCACCTTGGGGAGAACACAAAGAACGTGGGGTATACAAAACTACCGACGGCGGAAAAACGTGGAAACAAATTTTATTCAACAATATAAAAACGGGAACGGCAGATTTAATTATGGATCCATCAAATCCAAACAAAATTATTGCTGCCATGTGGGAACACAAACGCGACCCTTGGTTTTTTAAATCTGGTGGAAAAGGAAGTGGATTATACATCACACATGATGGAGGAGAAAATTGGAAGCAAATCACTGAAAAAGAAGGGTTTCCTAAAAGGGATTTAGGAAGAATTGGTGTTGCCATTTCTCGTTCAAATCCTGATGTAATTTATGCGTTAGTTGAAGCCAAAAAAAACGCATTGTATAAAAGTGAAGATGGCGGTTTTATATGGAAAAAAATAAACGATAAAGCAGGTATTGGAAACCGTCCTTTTTATTATTCAGAAATCTATGTTGATCCACAAAATGAAAATAGAGTATATACGGTTTTTACCTACGTAAATGTATCCCAAGATGGAGGAAAATCTTTCAAACGATTAATGCCTGCCTATGGTGTAGATAATGGTGTGCATCCAGATCATCATGCTTGGTGGATTCATCCCAAAAATGGAAAATTTATGATTGATGGAAATGACGGTGGATTAAACATTACCAAAGACGGTGGAAAAACGTGGCGATTTATTGGCAACTTGCCTGTGGCACAATTTTATCATATCAATGTTGATAATGAATTTCCCTATAATGTCTATGGAGGCATGCAAGACAATGGTTCTTGGCGAGGACCTGCCTATGTGTGGAAAGCACAAGGCATTAGAAATTCGTACTGGCAAGAAATTAGTTTTGGCGATGGTTTTGACGTAGTTCCTGATAAGGAAAACTCACGTTATGGTTGGTCTATGAGTCAACAAGGATTTGTGTCTAGATATGATTATTTAACAGGAAATAATTACGGCGTAAAACCTACACATCCTGATGCAACTATAAAATTACGTTTCAATTGGAATGCCGCTATCAACATTGATCCGTTTGATAATAATACCTTGTATTTTGGAAGTCAGTTTGTACATAAATCAACAGACAAAGGGTTGACTTGGAAGGTAATTTCACCAGATTTATCTACCAATAATCCTGCAAAATTAAAACAAGCAGAAAGTGGTGGTTTAACGATGGATGCAACGGGTGCAGAAAATCACTGTACTATTTTAGTCATTGAACCCACTGTTTTAGAAAAAAATGTGTTGTGGGCTGCTACGGATGACGGGCAAGTACATATTACAAAAAATGGCGGTGCAACTTGGACAAATGTTTCTAAAAATTTAAAAGGTTTGCCAGCAAATAGTTGGATTACACAAATAAAAACATCCAATAAAAATAAAGGCGAAGCCTTGTTAGTTGCCAATGATTACAGGCGTTTTAATTACAAACCTTACGCATACAGAACCAAAAACTATGGAAAAACGTGGCAACGTATTGTTGACGAAAACGATGTACAAAGCTATACACTTGCCATTGTTGAAGACCCAGAAAATGCAAACTTATTATTTTTAGGAACGGATGATGGTTTGTATATTTCTATTGATGCTGGCAACAAGTGGACAAAATGGACAGAAGGTTTTCCAACAGTGCCAGTAAAAGATTTGGTAATTCATCCAAGAGAACACGACTTAATTATTGGAACTTTTGGTAGAGCTGCTTGGGTTTTAGATGATATTCGTCCACTACGTGCTATGGCTAAAAACAAAAATATTCTAAACAATAAAATTGAATTATTTAAACCACCAACTGCATACCAATCTGCATATCAGCAACCTACAGGAAGTAGATTTGGGGCAGATGCTATCTATAATGGTGAAAACAGGAAACGTGGCGCAATGATTTCTTATTATGTGAAAAAGAAGAAAGAGATTAGAAAAGAGAAAAAAGAATCAAGAAAAAAGAGACAAGACAAAAGAGGTATCAAATACGATTCAATTAAGTTAGAGATATTTGATGGTACTCGTTTGATTAGAACTTTAAAACAAAAGACACCTAAAGAAAACGGTGTTCATAAAATGTTTTGGTTTATGGATGAAAAAGGGGTTGCACGTCCTTCAAGAAGAATTAGAAAACAAAAAAGAGAACCAAGTGGAGTGAGCATAAAACCTGGAACGTATCGCTTAAAAATGTCTTTTGGCGATGCCATTTCTGAACAAAATATACAGGTAGCATTCGACCCAAGATTGCAAATTTCTGACAAAGCTATTCATCAGAAATATAATGCAAGTAAAGAATTGGAAAGCTATCAAGAAAGGATGGCAAATGCCGTAAAGCAATTGGTAGAAAGTAAAAATACCGCTAAAGAAATTCAATCTAAACTGAAAAAGGCGGATGCTACATTCAATAAAGAAGAGAAAAAATACAAAGACGAAGTAAAATCATCAAAAAAGATTATAAAAAAGATTGATAGTATTATTGCTATTTATTTAGGCAAAGTTGATAAAAGACAAGGAATTACACGTAATCCAGAAGTTACTGTAAATCAACGTTTTTTTACTGCAAGCAGCTATGTGCGTTCTCGTTTTGGAGAACAAACTGACACAGAAAAACAGTTGACACATCAATTTAAAGAAGCGTTTAAAAAAGCTATTTCTGAAACAAATACATTCTTTAATAATGATTGGATACTCTATAAAGAAGGTGTAGAAAAAATAGAGATTTCACCTTTTAAAGAAGTAAAAATATTTTCTGTCGAATAAAAATAGGGATAAGCAAAACGTAAGATATTGCTTTAAATTTTGACCTTTTTCAACTTAAATCTTTAATAATCAAAAGACAAAAAATCATTTAAAAAATTACTTTTTAAACGCCCTCTTTTTAGTAACTTTGACATCCTTAAAACCTATTACAATGAAATTATATTTTTTTACTTGCTGTTTATTATTTTCTTCTTTTTCCCTAATTGCACAACAGACAACGGAAACAAATACTATAGAAAATCAATTTAATAAAATTTACAAAAAATCCTCTACGTATAAAATCTATAAAGTAATCAATAAATCTCTTTTTATAAAGTTAAAAACGGAAGTTTTAGATTCGTTACGTTTTGCAAAAAAAAACACCATTGAAAAAGAAAATCTAATAAAAATAAAAGATGATACTATTAAGAATATCCAAGAAAGAATTAATACTATTCAATTAGAATTAGGTGTTTTAAATAAAGTAAAAAATACAATTTCTTTTTTTGGTAAAAGAATAAAAAAAACGACATACAATGTCATTACCTTTTCTGTACTAATTTTTTTACTACTTAGCTTACTCTATTTTTTATATAAATATATTAGAAGCAATGCTTTAACCAAAGAAGCAAAGAGCAATTTAACAGATCTTGACCAAGAATTTGAACAGCATAAAAAGAAATCATTAGTCAATGAACAAAAATTAAGACGTCAATTGCAAGACGAAATTAATAAGCAAAAAAACCTATAACGGTCTTTTCATTTTCAAATTTCACTTTAATATAAAATCAAAAAAACCTACTCGAAAAAGTAGGTTTTTTTTATATCATTTTAAAAAAAGAGTTTTAGAAACCTAATCTTGCTTTTACTGGATTGTATAAATCTTCTCCTTTTTTTACTAATAAACCTTTTCCAATTGATGCGTCTAATACATACAGAATACCTTTGGAAGCCGCAACAGCTTCAATTGCTTTTTGAGCTGTTTGTATAATAGGCCCTAAACCATCATTTTGTTTTTTCTGCATTTCTTGATAAGCCGCTTGTCTAGCTTGCTCATATTGCACTCTATCTTGCTGCACTTCTTCTGCTCTTTTCTTGTTTGCATCTTCAGTTTGTGTATTTTGTTCAGCAGTATATTTTTTCATTTTTGCCTCAAGCCTTTTTGCCATACCTTCTATATCGTCTTGGTATGTTTTTCCTAATTTTTCTACTTGAGACTTCAATGCTTTTGTCTGTGGCATTTCGGCTACTAATTTTTCAAAGTCTATGTGACCTACTTTTTGCGCATTTGACACACCTGCAACTCCTAATGTAAATACAGCAACTAATAGTAATTTTTTCAAATTTCTCATTCTTGTTTTAATTTAATTATTATTCTTACTTTTCTTTTCTTGTTCTTTTTTCTTTCTTAAAGCTTCTTTTTTATCTCGCAATAATTTTCTTTTTTCTTCTCGTTGTTTTTGCAATGCTTCTCTTTTTGCTGCTATTGCTTTATTTTTTGCCTCTCTATCTGCAATTTTCTTTTTATTAATTTCTTCTTTTTTAGCTATTGCTTGTTTCTGTTTTTCATTTAATTCTTTCGGAGCGTTCTTTTTAGCATTTCTATCGTCTATTTTTCTTGTCCTATTAATCATTGATAAAACAAGTTCGCTAATATCGTATTTTTTATTTGAATAGAGCATGACCAAATCGCTAGATTTATCAAAAATGAAATCATACTTTTTTCTTTTTGCAATATCTTGAATGGCATTATATACTTGATCTTGAACGGGTTTTACCAATTGTTTTCTTACCGAAAACAAACTGCCTTGTGGTCCAAAATACAAAGATTCTGATCTTCGTAATTCTTCTTGTTTTATAGTAATTTCTTCTTCCTTTTCTTCAATTAAGTCTTTGGTCAAAATAGCTTTTTCGTTTGCTAAATCTGTTTTTAAGACTTCTATCTGGCGTGCTTGTTTATCTAATTGAGTCCTCCACTTTGATACTTTAGAGTTTAACGTGCTTTGAGCTGTTGAATATTCTTGAACATTTTCTAGAATATATTCCATATCTATATACCCAACTCTTTGATTTTTTTGCGCTATCGCAATTGTACTTGTTAAAAAAACGACGAATAAAAATATTTTTTTCATTTGTATAATGTATTTAGAAAAAACCATGCCAAAAAAACGCTGACATTACAAATGTACAGTTTTCTTAGAATTGTCTTCCGATAATAAAATGTGTTTGCCAACCAGATTTTACGCTTTGTCCTGGTAAAGGATCAAAACCGTGTGCAAAGTCTATACCTAATAGCCCAAATGCAGGCATAAAAATTCTAACTCCTAATCCAGCTGAACGTTTTAATTGAAACGGATTATAATTCCTAAAATTGTTATAAGAATTTCCTGCTTCTAAAAATCCTAAAGTATATATAGAAGCGGAAGGCGAATCGGTAATAGAATATCGCAGTTCTAACTGAAATTTGTTGTAAATAGTTCCTCCATCAATAGTTGATAATCTGTTATTTTCATATCCTCGTAATCCAATAGTTTCTCTACCGTCTAATTGAAATGCTGCTATTCCATCACCTCCAACAAAGTAACGTTCAAATGGCGAATGTCCAAGTATTTCGCTATAATGTCCTAAAAAACCCATTTCTGCGTTGGTCATCATCACTAATTTTTTGGTAAATGCGGTGTACCATTTTCCTTTAAAATTCAATTTATAATACTCTAACCATTTGTATTTTTCTGCGGGATCTAAACCTGCATACTCTTTTTTATTTACTAACGAATAAGGGAATGTAGCTTTGACACCCAATGAAAATTCTGAACCATAGGTTGGGAAAATTAAACTTGGTCCAGCAGAGTTTCTAGCAATGGTAGCCGTATATGATAAATTATTTAATGTTCCTTGACTTAATACATCGGTTCCTACTCTAAACCCATAATCTTTTAATCTGAAACTCTGATACGCAACTGTTTGCGATAATTGAAAATAATCATCTGGCCATTTCAAACGCTGTCCTAAGCCTAATGAAGCCCCTATAATTCCTAAACTTCTACTTCTGTCAACATCAAAGGTTTGTGGATTTAGCTGATATTGATTTGACGAATATACTGAAAATGAGAGTGATTTTGGTTTTCTGCCTCCTAACCAAGGTTCTGTAAAAGAGAAACTGTAGGTATTGTATGTTCTACTAGATTGTAAACGCAATGATAATCTTTGACCATCGCCCATTGGTAAGGGTTTGTAGGCTTCTTTGTTAAAAAGATTCCGAATAGAAAAATTGTTAAATGATAAGCCTAATGTTCCAATAAAAGAACCTCCTCCATATCCTCCTTGCAATTCTATTTGACTACCTCCTTTTTCTATGACATTAAAATTAATGTCGGCAGTTTTGTTTTGGTAATTTGGATTTACATCGGGTGTTACATTATTATCAAAAAAACCTAGCTGACCTATTTCTCTAATGGATCTAATAATGGCAGATCTACTAAATAAGTCTCCTGGTTTTACACGCAATTCTCTAAAAATTACATGATCATTCGTTTTATCATTACCAGAAACACTTACTTTTTTGATTCGTGCTTTTTCATCTTCTCTAATTCTAATTTCAACGGTAATGGAATCGTTTTTAACTTTTGTTTCTACGGCATTTACAGAAGAAAACAAGAATCCGTTATCTTGATATAATGTTGATAAATCTTCGGAAGTGGGTGATCCATCACCTTTTACTCTTTCTTTTAACACAGCTCCGTTATATACATCGCCTTTTTCAATTCTTAAAATTCTATCTAATTGTTCTGCGGTATATTCTTTGTTTCCAACATATAAAATTTCTGCAAATCGATATTGTCTTCCTTCTTCTAATTTAATTTTTAAATTGATGGTATTGTCAGAATTCCAAGTTAATTGATCATCTAAAATACGAGCATCTCTATATCCTAATCTGCTATACCTGTCTAAAATACTTTCTAAATCGTCATTATAATCATCTTCAATATATTTTGAGGCTTTCCAAAAACGTCCTGGAAATTTAGTTTTTGTATTTTTCATAGCCTTTCTAAGTTTTCTATTAGAAAGTGCCTTATTCCCTACAAAATCAATATTTTTTATTTTTATTTTTTCTCCTTTATCTATATGCACAGACATATTAACAGTATTGATATCTGCTGGATCTATTTTGGTGTCTATACGCACTTTTGCTTTTAAGAAGCCTTTGTCTGTATATTTTTTTGTGAAATAATTTTTAGAAGTTACAATTAAGTTATCAGTAACCATTGCACCTGCTTTTAATTCTGCTTCTTTAATTAATTCTTTGGCTTTAGATTTTTTAACTCCAGTAATTTGAACCTTATTTAGTTGAGGTAATTCTTGAACATCAAATTCCAGATACACATAGTTGCCATCAATTTTAGTTAAATAAACATCTACATTGCTAAACTGCTTACTTTCGTACAATTTTTTAATGGCACTGGTTAGTTTATCTCCTGGTAATTTTATGGGTTGCCCAGTTCTTAAACCTGTAAAAACAATCACAGTTTCCTCGTTGAATTTCTTCAAGCCTGTTACATGAATTCCGCCTAAAATATATTCTTTGCCTTTTTCAAAAGAAGTACTTTTTTTTACAGGGATTGTATCTTTTTTTACGGTTGCCAAACTATCTTTTACTGTTTGTGCTTGTAAGCTAACTGTAAAAAATAGTGCTAAGAAAATAGATGTACAATAAAATCTATTCTGTAATTTGTTCACTTGTTTTTCCAAATCTTCGTTCTCTATTCTGATATTCAATAATGGCATCATAAAAATGCTCTTGTCTAAAATCTGGCCAAAGTATATTTGTAAAATACAATTCGGCATACGCCATTTGCCATAATAAGAAATTACTGATGCGTTTCTCTCCGCTTGTTCTTATCATTAAATCAACCTCGGGCAAATTAAATGTATATAAATGGTTATTTATAGTATTTTCATTAATTTCTTCTAATAAAAGTTCTTTATTAACAACTTTTTTAGATATGTTTTTGATTGCATTAACAATTTCTTCTCTTGCTCCATAGCTTAAAGCAAGCGTTAGGGTAATTCTGTCATTATTTTTTGTGAGTTCTCTAACATCTGCCAAAGTAGTTTGTGCATTATTTGGTAAACTTTCTATGCTACCAATGGCATTTACTTTTACTTCGTTTTTCTGAAAAGTTTTGAGTTCTTTTTTTAGAGAATTGATCAGTAGGCTCATTAAAGCATCTACTTCTAACCTAGGTCTGTTCCAGTTTTCCGTAGAAAAAGCATATAAAGTTATTGCTTTTACGCCAATTTCTGCGGCAGTTTCTATAGATTGTCTTACAGCAGTTAATCCGTTTTTATGACCAAAAACACGATTCATTCCTTTACCTTTTGCCCAACGCCCATTACCATCCATAATAATGGCAACGTGTTTTGGCACTCTCGATAAATCAATGCGTAGTTTTTTATCCATATTTTGTTTTAGAGTCCATTTGTATAACAGGCAGGTCTTCCAAAAGTATATACTAGCGAAAACCCTGTAAACATATACCAATCTTTGCCATTAGTACCAAAATCTAAAGTCGGTATTCTAGCGGTAGAATAGTCTAAATCATCTTCAAAGGTATATCTAAATTTTGCTTCTATGGCAAATGCTAAAGCCCCAAAAAGTTTAGATTTATAACCTACTCCAAAAGGGATTGAATAGGATGCTTTGTTTGCATAGTTATAAACACCTGTTGCAGAAATTGATGTTATGGATTTGTAGTTGAATCTAGCCACTTCAATTAAAATATAAGGGGTTGCAATTTTATCGTAGGAAGATAAATCATATTCATAAAAATTATACTCCATTCCCGCTGCCAATTCGTGTATTGTGTTAGAAAATTCCAAACCTCTTTTTCTTTTAAAATAGGTATCTGCATATTTATCATTTCCCTCTATGGGCAAAAAACTATACGTAGCTCTTAATGCCATTCTAGGATTCCAATTCCATTTAAAAATGACTGCTCCTCCTGGTTTGTTTGGGTAAATATAATTTGTTCTTCCAATATCTCCCACATAGTTTGTTCCACCAATAAAGAACCCCGCTTCATAAACTTGCCCAAAGAATGATAGTGAAAAACAAGTAAATAATACAATTAATAAAGATTTTTTCATCTTAAAAAATAGCGTGCAAATATAGGGATTTCAAATTGCTTTAAAAAGTTAATAATCTAGTCTTTTCTAAATAACAACTATTTTTGAGGATTATTGTAGAAAATACATGAAACCTTTATGAGCGATGAAATTCATATCATTTATTCAGAGGTCTTATTTTACGTATAGCCGTCTATATTCTAACATCTAAACATCTATACTCTTTTTAACTATAAACTCGTTTCATTTCTAGTATCTTCACCCCATAACAATTTACCACGGAGTGTTTTTAAAAAAGATTGATTTTTTGGCAAAATACTTTCCACTACAAAAGATGCTTTTTTAACAAAAACTTTGGTGTTTTCTGATACCGTAGTAATTCTGGAATCCAAAGAAATTAAAAAACTTTTCTCTCTAGAATCTACTTCTAATTGAATGTTTGTATCATCGGCAATCACCATAGGTCTTGCATTCAAATTATGAGGCGCAATGGGCGTGATGACCAAGCTTTTTGAGTCCGAAGAAATTACAGGGCCGTTACAGCTTAAAGAATATCCTGTAGAGCCTGTTGGTGTTGCTATGATAAGACCATCCGCCCAATAATTAGTTAGATATTCTTTATTTAAAGAAGTTCTTATCCCAATCATAGAAGTGGTATTTTTACGTGCAATGGTTACTTCATTTAATGCAAAATTTAATTCGGAAAACTCTTCCGTTTTTGGCGATGTTTCTATACGCAGCAATGTTCTTTCTTGAATGGTATATTCACCTTTTAAAATAAGGTCGATACTTTCTTTAATTCCATTTTTTGGGATTGTTGCCAAAAAGCCCAACCTTCCTGTATTAATGCCTAAAATAGGAATTCCTAAATCTCTAATATAGGTTACAGCACGTAAAATAGTGCCATCGCCACCAATGGTAAACATCACATCAAAAGAGTTGTTTAGGTCTGAAAAATGAGAAAACGTTGGGTGTTTTTTGTTTAATAATTTATGGTCGGTTAATACATTATAAAACTGTTTTTCTATAAAAACAACAATCTTTTTTTCTTGCAAAACATCCAACAGAATCTTGAGTTCTTTTTCTGCTGAAATAGAATAGGATTGCCCATAAATTGCAACTTTTTTCACAATATTGTTTTTTTATTGAATGCCTTTTTAGAGACTTACATATTAAGGTATTTTTGAAGATATTCCGATCGGTCTTTTAAGTCTTCTAAATACATATCATCTTTATGCTCTGTAATAATCGTATAATTATACCTTCTAAAAGTTTGTATAATTTCGTTCATATCTTCTGTAGAAACTTTTAAAGTAACTTCTATAGCATCTCGTTTTCTTGCTGAAACATAAGCTCCTAAAAGACTTGCATTATTGGTTTCTATAATTTGAGCAATCTCACTCATAGCATATTCTTTCTTGTTTTTTTCTACAATCAATGTTGCACTTTCATCATACAAAAACGGACTGTTTATAAAAACATCTAAAACATCTGACAAATCATAATAGCCTATATAATTTTTGTCAGAATTTAAAACAGGAATGATGTTGCAATCATTATCAGCAAAGAGTTTTAAAAGTTCCAAAACAGTTGCTTTCTCATCCGTAAAAAAAGGTTCTAACAAATAGAAATAATTAGAAATTTCATCCTCTTTATTTTCAATAGTTTGCACATCGCTTTGAGCAAAAGAGCCTATTAACTTTCCATTTTCTACCACAGGAATGTGTGTAATAGGAAAGTTTTTACATTGTTTTTGAGCCTCTTTTACAAGGCTTTTTAAATGCAATGTTTTTAGATCTTTTAAAATGTAATCATTCATATTCATCAGTACGAATATAGGTTAAAATGTTTTAATGATTTACCTTTGTGTTCTAATTTTATAGAATGACAAAGTTAAGTGTAAATATTAATAAAATAGCAACTTTACGAAATTCTCGTGGCGGAAATGTGCCTAATTTATTAACGGTTGCCGCTGACATTCAAGAATTTGGGGCTGAAGGAATTACCGTACATCCAAGACCCGATGAACGCCATATTAGATACCAAGATGCCAGAGATTTAAAACCAATTGTAAACACAGAATACAATATTGAAGGAAATCCTATTAAAAATTTTATGGATTTGGTATTAGAAATACAACCAACGCAAGTTACTTTAGTGCCTGACGGCGTGGATGCGTTAACTTCTAATGCGGGTTGGGATACCATAAAAAATCAATCTTTTTTGCAAGAAGTAATTGCAGAATTTAAACAAAACGGAATTAGAACCTCTATTTTTATTGACACTAACATAAAGTTGATAGAAGCTGCTGCAAAAACAGGAACTAATAGAATTGAATTATATACTGAAGCGTTTGCGACACAATACAATTTAGGAAATAAAGATGCCGTAAAACCTTATAGAAAAGCAGCACTATTAGCACACGATTTGGGTTTAGGCATTAATGCTGGACATGATTTGAGTTTAGAAAACATCCAATTTTTTAAAGAGAATATTCCAAATTTGGCAGAAGTTTCTATTGGACATGCGCTGATTTCTGAAAGTTTGTATTTAGGATTGCAGAACGTGGTGAATATGTATTTGTATAGGTTGAAATAGTTTTCAGTTGCAGTTTTCAGTTGCAGTTTTCAGTAATTTCATAAAAACAAAAGATGTCTAACAACACTATTTTACATTCGACTATAAAAGGTGAAGGAATTCCGTTATTGATTTTACATGGATATTTTGGTATGAGTGATAATTGGAAAACACTCGGAAATCAATTTGCTGAAAAATATAAAGTTCACTTAATAGACCAAAGAAATCACGGTAGAAGTTTTCATACAAATGAATTTAATTATACCGTTTTGGTTGATGATTTGTATCACTATATACAACATCGTCAACTTAAAAATGTAAATGTATTAGGGCATTCTATGGGCGGAAAAACAGCAATGCTATTTGCCGTTACCTATCCTGATTTGGTTCATAAATTATTGGTTGCTGATATTTCTCCTAGTGCATACAAACCGCATCATAACGAAATTTTAGCAGGACTGAATTCTATTGATTTCTCCGTACAAACTACCAGAAAATTAGTGGACGAAAAATTGTCTGAAATCATTCTAGAAATTGGGGTACGTCAGTTTTTGCTAAAAAATGTCTATTGGAAAGAAAAAGGGCAATTAGGGTTTCGTTTCAACTTACAATCGCTCACAGAACATAATGCTGAAATTGGTGTTGGTTTACCTCATGCAAAAAGATTTAAAAATCAAACCTTATTTTTAAAAGGCGGTAATTCTGGGTATATTTCTAACGAAGAAGAAATCAGTATCAAAGCACATTTTCCGAATTCAAAAATTGTAGAAATTCCGAATGCAGGACATTGGTTGCATGCAGAAAATCCGAAAGATTTTTATAAAGCTGTTGTTGAGTTTTTGGGGTAGTGTTTTCTTTTTTTCAATCAAAAAAATACTAGAATTGATAACTAGCAATAGTGAATTCGTAATATTGCATCGAGGCATCAGACAAAAAACCCCAAGCGGTTATAGTGACGAAATACTAAACCTTTAATTTTACCACATAACTTATGTGAACTATGTGCCTCCATAGGTAAATGGTTATAAAAAACACGTCAATGATAGTGATTTTTAACTAGCACTAATTTTAAAATAAACAGCCAAAAATGAGGATTTTTAAATTTGGAGGAGCTTCTATAAAAGATGTTGCCAGTATAAAAAATATTGCCAAGGTTTTACAGCAAGAAGGAACAGAAAATACATTGATTGTGATTTCTGCAATGGGAAAAATGACAAATGCTTTTGAAGAAGTCATAAATGCTTATACAACCCACTCTGAAGAACTGCCTAAAAAAATAAGTTTTATTGAAGATTTTCATAAAAATATAATCGAAAATTTATTTGATAAAAACCATACTATTTATAAAGAAGTAGATATTCTTTTTGGTGAATTAAGTTGGTTTTTATCCAGAAATACTTCGGAAAGATATAACTATGTGTATGACCAAATTATTTGTTTTGGCGAATTGCTATCAACCAAAATTGTAAGTGCTTATTTAGCAACTATTGGATTGGAAAACAATTGGTTTGATGTTCGGAATTATATAAAAACAGACAGCAATTATAGGGATGCAAAAGTAAATTGGGAGCTTACGGAAAAGAGGATAACAACCAAAGTGGATAGAAACATCTTAAACATTACCCAAGGGTTTTTAGCAGGAAATGACACAGAAAATACCACCACACTAGGAAGAGAAGGTTCTGATTATACGGCTGGTATTTTTGCCTATTGCCTAAATGCAGAAAGCGTAACGATTTGGAAAGATGTGGAAGGTGTGTTAAATGCAGACCCAAGAGTATTTGAAGACACAACGCTACTTGAACAGATTTCTTATGAAGAAGCTATAGAAATGGCATTTTATGGAGCCTCCGTAATTCATCCTAAAACATTGCAACCTTTACAAAAAAAAGACATTCCTTTGTACGTTCGTTCTTTTATAAACCCCAAAAAATCAGGAACAAGAGTATCTAGAGGAGCAACTTTAGTGCCTTATATTCCGTGTTTTATTGTCAAGAAAAATCAAATTTTAGTTTCTATTGCTGCCAATGATTTCTCTTTTATGGTAGAAAATAATATTAGTTATATCTTCCAGAAATTACACGAATATCGATTAAAAGTAAACTTAATTCAGAATTCTGCCATTAGTTTTTCTATTTGTATAGACAATAAATTCAATAGGCTTGATACGTTTTATAAGGAGCTAAAAACACAATTTAAAATAGAGGTTCAAAAAGCGGTTGATTTATATACGATTAGGCATTTTGATGATGATGCCATTTCTTCAATTACAGAAAAAGGAAAAGCACTTTTAACTCAAATAAATAAAGAAACAGTCCAAATTGTTTTAGAAAATCAGATGTGATAATGGGTTAAAAGACCATTGTAATTGATGATTTAAAAACTCATATCATTAATTGCTACTTGGAAAATTTTTCTCTAAAATCTTTCTTTAGGATAACAAAGAAAATGTTTGACAACAGGTTTTGTGAGTGCTTGTAGATTTAATTGGTCTGACGCTTCTGCAATATCTTTTAAATTTCCTTTTTTGTTTAGAATTTTAATCGGTTTTTTTGAGTTATATGCTTGATTAGAAATTGTATCTTGAAATACAAAATATTTAATTTCATCATCAGAAAGATGCAATATCTCTTTATATTTTTCTGTTTTCTTTTCGATGTAAGACGTGGCAAAATTCTCGTCTTGCATTTCAATTTTTAGTATATTTCTATTGATAATCATTTTCGATAATAATGACAATACGGTATCTTGATGATGTGTCCATTCTTTAATTGCAGACAACACATCATAATCATCTAATTCAGAAAAGGTTTTGAGCGTTTTTTCATCAAAAGAACCCTGGTCAATATGGTTGTATAGAAAATATTTTAATGAGGTACTAGCAAACAAACGGCTTCCTTTCTGAGCTAAGTATTTTGCTCGTTTTAAGATATTTGCTAGCATATTTTCTGCTGATAAACCTGTTTTGTGCAAATAGACTTGCCAATACATTAATCGTCTAGCAATTAAAAATTTTTCTACAGAATAAATGCCTTTTTGTTCAATGACCAATTCGTCATTTTTAACATTCATCATCGCAATTAATCTATCTGACGAAATGTTTCCTTCTGCCACTCCCGTATAAAAACTATCACGTTTTAAATAGTCCAATCTATCTATATCCAATTGACTAGAAATCAACTGGTATAAGAATTTTCTAGGATGTTTTCCTTCAAAAATTTGGATCGTCAAACCTAACTTTCCTTCAAATTCTTCATTCAATTTTTTCATAAATTTTAATGAGATTTCTTCGTGCGAAATTCCATTGACAATACTGTGTTCTAAAGCATGAGAAAACGCTCCGTGCCCCATATCGTGCAACAAAATAGCAATCAATACGGCTTCGGCTTCTTCATCAGAAATTAAAATATTTTTCATTTTCAAAACTCCAATGGCTTTTTGCATTAAATACAAACAACCAATAGCATGATGAAAACGTGTATGATTTGCACCTGGATAGACCAGATTGGAAAATCCCATTTGGGTAATTCTACGCAATCTCTGAAAATATGGATGCTCTATAATAGAAAAAATGAGAGGGTTTGGGATGTTAATAAATCCATAAATAGGATCATTCAAAATATTTAATTTATTAGAGGTTGTTGGTTTCAAATCAATTAACTTTTTAAGTAATTGCCCGCAAAATACAAACAATATTATTACTTATTAGGAATATTTTATCATTTATAAAGAGCCATACAGATAACAAAAGGTTACTTTTAACGTTCAATTTAAAATTGAATTTATGAGCGATATACATATTTTATGGGTTGATGATGAAATTGATTTACTAAAACCACATATTCTTTTTCTAGAACAAAAAAATTATACCGTTACTACTTGTACCAACGGAACTGATGCCATTGATTTGGTAGAAGAACAAAATTTTGATATTGTTTTTTTGGATGAAAATATGCCAGGAATTACGGGTTTAGAAACACTTTCTGAAATTAAACAAAAGCAAGCCAATCTTCCTGTGGTGATGATTACGAAGAGCGAAGAAGAATATATTATGGAAGAAGCCATTGGTTCTAAAATTGCAGATTATCTGATAAAACCTGTAAACCCAAATCAGATTTTATTAAGTTTAAAAAAGAATTTAGACCATTCTCGTTTAGTTTCGGAAAAAACGACTTCTAATTATCAGCAGGAATTTAGAAAAATTTCTATGGATTTGGCTATGGTCAATTCTTACCAAGAATGGTCAGATTTATATAAAAAATTGATTCACTGGGAATTGGAGTTAGAAAACATCAATGATTCTGGAATGTTGGAAATTTTAGAAAGTCAGAAATCTGAAGCGAATAATCAGTTTTATAAATTCATTAAAAAAAATTACCAAGATTGCTTAACTTCTTATGACAAACCTACGTTTTCTCACACATTATTTAAAGATTATGTGGTTCCAAATTTAAGCAAAGAACAAGGCGTTTTGTGGATTATCATTGATAATTTACGCTACGACCAATACCGAGTTTTAGAACCTTTTATCAACAATTATTATAAAAAAGAGGAAGAACATACCTATTATAGTATTTTACCAACAGCAACACAATATGCACGTAATGCCATTTTCTCTGGGCTTATGCCAGCGGATATGGAAAAACTCCACCCACAATATTGGAAAAACGATACCGATGAAGGCGGAAAAAACAT
>JBMYWO010000020.1:0-4642 GCA_049607505.1 Polaribacter sp. | reverse complement strand
GTTGATGCCTTTAGAAATGGAAAAAAAACATCCTAATTTTTGGAAAAATGATACGGATGAAGGGGGTATGAATTTGTTTGAAAATGAATTTTTAACGGCGCAAATCAAACGCCTTGGGTTAGATATAAAACACGAGTATTACAAAATAACATCCTTAAAAAGTGGAAAAGAGTTAGCAGATAATTTTAATGGAACAAAACACAACGATTTGACGGCTGTTGTTTATAATTTTGTAGATATGCTATCGCACGCTAAAACAGAAATGGAAGTGATCAAAGAATTGGCGGGTGATGACAAAGCATATCGTTCTTTGACAGTGAGTTGGTTTAAAAATTCGCCACTGTTTGAAATCATCCAAAAAGGGCAACAATTAGGTCAAAAATTAATTATTACTACCGATCACGGCACCATAAATTGCAAGCATCCAACAAAAGTAATTGGCGATAAGAATATTAGTTCTAATTTACGATACAAAACAGGAAGAAGTCTTACGTACGAAGAGAAAGATGTGTATGCTGTAATGAATCCTAAAGATATTTTCTTACCCTCTGTCGCAATTAACAGCCCGTTTATTTTTGCTAAAGAAGATTTGTTTTTTGCCTATCCAAATAACTACAATCATTTTGTAAAATATTATAAAAATACCTATCAACACGGTGGTGTTTCTTTAGAAGAAATGATTATTCCTTGTGTGGTTTATGAACCGAAGTAGTTTTCAGTCGCAGTTGGCAGTCGCTGTTGGCAGTGAAAAACTATGTGATTACTGCGACTGAATACTGAAAACTGTGACTGAAAACTGAATACTTTTTCTTATTTTTGACAAAAACTGACAAAATATGTTGGACACATTTGTTTCAATTGGTGACACGCTAAAGGAAATAAGAGAGACTAAAGGTTTTCATCTTCAAGAAGTTGCTAAAAAAACGGCTATAAACTATACAATATTGAGTCGAATTGAAACAGGAAAAAGACTTCCCACCAAACCACAAGTACAAAATTTGGCTATTTTTTATAAGTATAGTGAAGACGAATTAATAAAACATTTAATTAGCGATAAAATATTGCATAAAGTTCAAAATGAAGATTTTGGACTTGAAGGATTTCATCTTGCTGAACAAAAAATAAAATACGGATTGTCACTTTTTAATGATTATAATCATCTTGAAAAATTTGGATTACACAATCGAAGATATATTGGAAACAAAGCAAAATTAACTCATTGGATAATGGAAATTATTCAAAAAAAAACCACAGGAAAAGATACTTTTATAGACATCTTTTCGGGAACAGCAATTGTTGCTAAAAAAGCAATGAAAACATACAAAAATGTTATTCTAAATGATATTTTGTATTCTAACAATATTATTTATCAAGCATTTTTTGAGAATAAAAAATGGGATTCTAAGAAACTAATTGACATTGTAAATGAATACAATACTTTAAACCCAAAAGATTTAAAAGAAAATTATTTTTCTAAAAATTTTGGAGGCAAGTTTTATGAAAAAAATATTTCAAAATTAATTGGATATATTCGACAAAATATTGAAAATCAGAAGAATGAATTAAATTCAAAGGAATACGCAATTCTTATCACGTCCTTAATTTATACGATAGATCGACTTGCCAATACAGTTGGTCATTTTGATGCATACATAAAAAAACCAATTACAAAAAAACCATTAAATTTTCGTTTAATCCAAACTGAAAATTTTGAAGGAGCAAAAATATATCAAGAAGATTCCAATAAATTAGCTAGGAAATTAAAAGGCGATATTGCATACATTGACCCACCTTATAACTCTCGCCAATACAGTCGTTTTTATCATATTTATGAAAATTTAGTGCAATGGAAAAAACCAGAATTATATGGGGTTGCTTTAAAGCCCAAAGCTGAAAATATGAGCAAGTACTGTACAGTAAAAGCTAAAAATAGTTTTAAGGATTTAATCGAAAATTTAGAGGTAAAATATTTAGCAGTTTCTTATAATAATACTTACAAATCAAAAAGCAAATCATCTACTAATAAAATCAAATTTGAAGAAATTGTGGATATTTTAAATGGAGTTGGAAAAACAGAAATTTTTGAGCAATCACATAAATATTTTAACACAGGAAAAACTGATTTTAATGACCATAAAGAGTTTTTATTTCTAACAAAAAAATATGAGTAAACACAGGAAAACATATCGTTCACCCTTGTTTTACGTTGGAGATAAATACAAAATTTATCCGAAAATCAGTAATTATTTTCCTAAAACAATACATCGTTTTATTGAGCCATTTACGGGTGGCGGGTCTGTTTTTCTGAATGTAAATGCAACTGAATATCTTATAAATGATATTGACACAAATGTTATTAATATCCATCAATTTTTAATTGAACAGTCTGAAAATCCGAACAACTTTTTTAATAATGCTTTTGAGGTAATTAAAGCATACAATTTATCTCACTCATACATCAAAAATATTGTACCTCAAGGATTAAAAGACAAGTGGAAAAAAACATATTATGCTAAATTTAACAAAGAAGGTTTTAATCGACTAAAGACTGATTACAATTCAAGTAATGAAAAAAGTGTTTTGTATTTGTATTTACTTCTAATTTATGGTTTTAACAGAATGTTACGATTTAATGCAAAAGGAGAATATAATTTACCTGTCGGGAATGTTGACTTTAATAAAAATACAGAAATAGCCTTATATGATTATTTTCGTTTGATAAGGCAGAAAAACATACAGCTTTATAATTTAGACTTTTTGGATTTCTTCGAACAAATTGAATTTCAAGAAGATGATTTTGTATATTTTGACCCGCCTTATTTAATTACATTTAGTGAGTACAATAAACTTTGGAATGAAGAAACCGAAAAACGTTTGCTCAATTTTCTTGAATGGTTAGACACTCAAAACGTAAAATTTGCCGTTTCAAATGTCTCACATTACAAAGGAAAAATAAATCGTCAATTTTTAGATTGGAGCAAACAACACAATTCGTTTGACGTAAAAAGTAATTATATCAGTTATCACGATAATTCAAACAAAGAATTTAAAGAAGTTTTGATTACGAATTATAAAACTGAAATTCAAACTCCAACTCAAAAAACAATTCGTTTTAAAGAATTTGAAACTGTGGAATAATGAGTAAAAAAGAAGCGAAACCAAAACACCTTTATTTCGACACAACCATCAGAAACCCTGTTAGAAACAAACATTTTTTGAGGATAGCCTATAAATATAACGGCTCTATTTTAACCAATGAACTTTGTGAAACAATGATAAAAGATTTGGTTAGAGAAAAGGTATTTTATCCTCAAGAAGCATTAAAAACCATTGATGATACATCTTTAACCAACAAATTTAAAACGGACGATTTAATAACTGAAAAGGAAGCCACTAAAATAATTAATGCTTGGAAACCAACACACCCAGAACCAGGTTTTAGAGGTTCAAAAAAAGATCCTCATTGGGCATCAAGATGGTATAATTATTTCAAATTGAGTAGAACTTTTGGGTTAATTGATTTTACAGCCCCAGGAAAAGTTGTTAGAGGAAAAGACTATACTAACAAATTTGCTAACAAATTTCACATCACAGAATTAGGCAAACTATTAATTGCCTCAATTCCAAAAAATGACGACCCAAGAGAATCCGAATTTACAGCAAAAGAAAATATTATTTATGCTCATTGCTTAGCAAAATACAAATCTTCTAACCCTTTTATGAGAAGAAGTATTGTAAACTCGCCTCTTCCTTTGCTCTTAAAAACATTACAATTAATAGAAATTGACCCCGAAATGAAGTCATTCATTAGGATTAGAGAAATTCCTGTTATTTTGTTGTGGGATAACAACAATCCTAATGAACTGCATAAGTACATTAAGAAATTTAGGAAAGAAATTCCTGAAAATGCATCACAAAATAGAATAGAAAAATACATCTTAAAAAGAACCCAGTTTGAAAGTTGGACAGATGAAAAGACAATAAGGAGCATCACAGACGAATACTATAGGAAAATAGTAGCAACTGGTTTAATAGAAACAACTGTTTACTCAATTAAGTTAAATAATAGCCAGAAAGAATTAATCAATCACATTGTGAATACATATTTAAATTATCCTACCGATATATACTCTGATGAAACTACCTATTTTTCTTATGCATCTACAGGGCAAACGGGTTTAAAAATGCATCAATTTTTCTCTGTAATTGTTGTCTAGTAAGGCTTTTAGCATTTTTTGTGGTTTGCTTTTTTTTGTAGATTTTTCATTATCTACCATTGAAAGTGCTATTTTTTTTATCAGATTCATATTTTGTGGCGCGTTGCCTATATAATTTAATTGACCGTCTTCTTTAAAGATAACATCTAAATTCCAATGTAAGTTATTTTCTATTGCCCAATGACTTCGGATAGATTTGTTTATCAATTTAGCATCTTTAGGTAAAGAACTAATATAATATCTATAATTCGTTGTATATTTTCCTGTTTCCTTAATTTCTCTATAAGATTTTATTCTTACTATTGTTTTCAAGTCTTTCCATCCTTCTTTATCGTCTAAAAAAGTTAAATCATCAATTACTTCACAAGTTCTTTTTTCAATCCTGCCATGACCACAATTTTGGCTAACATCAGTTTCTCTTGCGG
>JBMYWO010000019.1:0-24355 GCA_049607505.1 Polaribacter sp. | reverse complement strand
CTTTCAGGTTTCAAAAACCTGAAAGGTCTTGATAATAAAATACTTACAAGGTTTTTAGTCAATGATGCTTATTTTTTATCATCTATTTAGAAAATTGAATTATGCGATACTTTTTTACACTTCTTATTTCTATCATACTAATTTCTGTAAGCTCTTGTAGAAAAGATTTTAATACCGTTCCAAGTTTTGGGCAATTAGAATTCTCAAAAGACACTGTTTTTTTAGATACTGTTTTTACCAATATCGGTTCTGCAACCTATAATTTAAAAGTATATAATAGAGGAAGTAAAAGCATTACAATTCCTACAATTCAACTAGAAAACGGAATTTCTTCTAATTATCGATTAAATGTTGATGGCATTCCTGGAAAAGAATTTAATGATATTGATATTCTTGCCAATGATAGTATGTATGTTTTTGTAGAAACGACTATTGATGTTACAAATATTCCCAATCCATTATATACAGACAGAATTTTGTTTGACAATGGAAACAACCAACAAGATGTAGATTTGGTTACTTTGGTGCAAGACGCCAATTTTATTTTTCCAGGGAAAAATCCTATAACTATGAAAATTGATAGTTTAACGTTGGACGGAAATCCAACTACTATAAAAGGTCGATTTTTAGAAGATTCTGAACTTACATTTACCAACACCAAACCAACCGTAATTTATGGATATGCAGCAGTACCCGCTAATAAAACATTAACGGTTAATGCTGGAGCGAAAATACATTTTCATAGTAATTCTGGTATTATTGTAGATGATAAAGCTACCTTAAAAGTAAACGGGACTTTAACCGAAAAAGTAGTTTTTGAAGGCGATAGATTAGAACATAGTTTTAGTAGAATTCCTGGACAATGGGGAACTATTTGGATGCGAGCGGGAAGCAAAAACAACGAAATAAAACATGCACAGATTAAAAACGGAATTATCGGAATTTTAATTGATAGTATTGGTACTGCTTCTACTCCAACTTTAAAATTACAGAATACAGAAATTTACAATCATTCCAATTTTGGTATTTTGGCTAGAGAGACCAATATAGAGGCGTACAATGTTGTTATTGGCAATGCGGGTCAAGCTTCTTTAGCAGCCACAGTGGGCGGTACGTATCATTTTACACATAGTACGTTTGCAAATTATTGGAATAGTGGAATACGCCAATTACCAACCGTTTTAGTCAATAATTTCTTTGTATATACCAACGATTCTGGACAAGAAATTATAGAAACTAGAGATTTGCACGCAGCAAATTTTAACAATTGTATTATTGACGGCAATAATAATGTAGAGTTTGTTTTGGATAAAGTTGACGGAAGTTTATTTAACTATACCATTAGCAATTGTTTGATACAATTTAATGACACCAATAACTCTTTTGTAAATAATGCTGAATTAGATTTTACGAATTCTAATTATCAGAATATTATTCTAAATGGAAATCCACACTTTAGAGATACACAAAATGAGGATTTTATTATTGGGCAAGAATCTGATGCTATTAACACAGCTACTTCTACTCCATTTACTTCCGATATTTTAGGTGTTGATAGAACTTCTGCTCCAGACATTGGGGCATATCAGCATATTACTTTTGATTAAAAAAATGGCATCATATTTTGTCATTTATACTTCAGATAATTATTATTTTTTAATAATAATTTATAATCTAATAAAAAAATGCTTTGTTTCTACATTAACATCTTTTTTAATTTTCTGTAAAACAGCAATTTAAAAATCGATGTCATTTCAGTTTGAATTTTTTTTTATATGACGCCTTAAAAACAAAAAAAATTCGTATTCTACTCATCCAAAATAAGTTTGTTAAACATTTTATAATCAGTTAATTATAAAAATTAGTGCTTTTTTCAAAAAAAATTATATTTATAAAACACTAATAATCAAATAATTAATTTATATAAATAACACTGTGTTACAAAAGAAATATCTGTAAAGAGTTTACAGTTTTTAACTTTTTGTATTTTCATAGCTGTAAATAAGTTGGCTCTATTTTTATGATATTGCTTTGAGTATATTAAAAAAATTTGAGTACATGGCAAAAAATAATATACATAATTTGTTTAAAATCAGTATTTTAAATGTAAGTGTTTTGTGAGACCTTTCAGGTGGGGTGTTAATTATGTAGCTTTTGAAATTTTTAAAAAAGGTTCTTTTTTGCCTCTAAAATAAATTAAAAAAAAACAATGAAAACCTTTTATTTTAAAGGGTTTTAAAAGTTAAAATAAAGACAAAAAAGAACGAATTATTTTTTACAAAATATGCTAATATTTAACACCCCACCTTTCAGGTTTCAAAAACCTGAAAGGTCTTGATAATAAAATACTTACAAGGTTTTCAGTCAATGATGCTTATTTTTTGCTATGTACTTAATAATATAATAATAAAAGTATTTATATGTCAAATGCTATATATTATTTATACAGAGGTGTTTGACTTAAATTGTAATAAAATTGCTATGGATATAAAATTTACTTACAAAAGTAAGTTTAATCCTTATTTTTTATAACAGAATTCCGTACTTGTAATTGCCCTTGAATAATTAGCTTGACCCCAAAATGTTAATGTGGTACACTGTTTAATCATAGAAAATAATAAGAATACAATTGAACTAATACAAAAGGTTAGTCATAATTTTGATAAAATACTGTTTAACAACGTACATGAAGATCAAGATTCTGCCTTAAAAATTGTTTTAAAAAATAAGCCTCAAATTGTTTTTTTCAATATCGAGTCTAAACATATAAATATTACTGAATTTCTATTTGAAATAACTCAATATAGTACAGATTACCCCTATCTTATTGCTCTTTCTTCATCTAAAGAAAAAGCGTATGAAGCCTATAAACATGGTTTTTTAGATTTTCTGTTAAAGCCATTAACAGAGTTTTCTTTTAGAAAAAGTATTCTAAAATATAAGAAGGAAAATCCAATTAAAGAAGAAAAAACTATTTGCTTAAAATCTTATAAAGATTATCAGTATTTGAATATTGATAATATTCTATACCTAAAAGCAGACAATAATACTACCGATTTTTATATGATAGATGGTGTAGTAATCAGTGCTTATAAAACACTAAAAGTGTTCGAGAATTTATTACCAAAAAATTTTTTACGAGTTCATAAAAGCTATATTGTTAACAGTAATCATATATCAAGAATTCATTACGGAAAGCATTTATGTATTATAAACAATAAGCACCAAATACCTTTTACTAAAACATTTATTGCTAATATTAATTTGATAAATACGGTATTATCAAAAAATAATATAATTACCCTAAATTAACTTCCTTGTAAAAAAACGGTATTTCACTCACAAACAAATAGCATATACTAAAACGATTTCTTTTTCTTAAAAAAATATAGTTATCGTTCTATTTTTGCTAAAAAATACTTTCGTTTTTCAATTTATTAACATACACAATTGTGTACAATTTTAGAAACTAAACTGTATTTATAATCATTATTAAACTTTAAAATACATACATCATTTAAGAAAAATAAAAAGCCCCTAATAATATGAAAACCCTAAAATTAATTTGTTTTGTACTAATTTTCTCAACACTTATTTCGTCTTATACAGATCTAAAAATAGATAAAGACGTACAGCATACTACTGCTGAAGATATAAAAGTTGCAGGAAATGAAAATGAATCTAATGATGGAAGTCAAGATTAAAAAAATCTTGAAAACTAAAAGCCTTTAATATATATTAAAGGCTTTTATATTTTTTTTAATGTAGCATTTAAACGTTTGCATTGAATACTTAATAATGTAAATCAAGGGTTAAAGCAACTTCCTTTTCTACATATCATTTTTGCTTTGGCAGGAATGACACAGAGAAAAAACAACTTCTTACTGAAGGCTTTAGGTAAAAATTTTTCACAAGTCTTTATGATGACCAAATACAAAGTCATTAAAATGTTTCATTTAACCATACTCGCCTGCTGGCAAGTATGCGGTTACTAATTTTGGTTCTATACTGATTTGAATGGGTAATGTTTTATAAGAAAAAACTCATACTATAAAGTGTTTAAACTTAAATAGCAATATTTATAAGATTTTGAAAATTGTGAATTTATATAATTACTATGAACCCTACTGGCTGTATTTAATATAGCGCTTAAAATTGACCCCCTAACCCCTTGACCTCTATTTTTGTACAATTTTTTTTAATGATTACTATCATACAAGCTTTTACTTTTGGTGATGAAAAGCGAATGAATAGGCAATTAAAAAAAGCAATTCATTGTATTTCTTTTTGTGTACAAAACTCAAAAAAACAAATTAATTATAGTGATAGCCTACAAATTTTAGAACAAAAAGTTCAACATAAATCTGTTCAAATTGCTCATAAAACGGATAAATATATAGCAGAAAACAAGTGTTTGTCTAAAGAAAAAAAATGGTTTTTAACTGCTAGCTTTGGGTTTGTTTCAGTTTTTGCATTGTTGTGTTTTATTAAAGTTCAAAAAATTAAAGACGAAAAATTACTAGTAGATGCTGCACTACAAAAAGCGAGTGAACAGATTTATTTTTTAACGCTCAAGCAACAAGAAAAATTAGAAAAAGAAAAAATAAAGGAGCGCAACAGAATTGCTGAAGAATTACATGATGGCATTTTAGCGAAATTATTTGGTGCAAGAGTTGGTCTTGGTTTTTTAGAATTTAAAAAAGATAAAAAGATGAACCAAAAATATCAGTTCTATTTAGATGAATTACAGTCTATAGAAAAAGAAATACGAGATGTCTCTCATAAATTAAGCGATAATTTTGAGGATTTTAAAATTGGTTTTCCAACTATGATTAGCCAACTTTTAGAAAATAAAAGTGAAATAGGTGGATTTACATTTAAGTTAGCATTTGATGATAGGATACGTTGGGAATTTGTAAATAAAATTACGAAAATAAATTTGTATAGAATTATTCAAGAAGCCATACAAAACAGTATGAAACACGCTTCAGCTACACATATTGCTGTTCGTTTTTCTCTAAATAAAACGGAATTAGCACTAATGGTAAAAGATAATGGTTGTGGTTTTAATGTGAAAAGAAAGGCAAAAGGTATTGGCTTAAAACACATAAAATCAAGAACAAAAAAATTAAAGGGAATATGTAGAATATATTCTCAATTGAACAAAGGCACAATCATTAAAATTAACATCCCTATTCAATAAATAAAAATGGAAAATAAAATCTATTCAGTCCTTATCATAGAAGATCACCCATTAATTTCAGAAGCCTATAAATCTGCTTTTAATACGTATAGCAAGCAAAATGAAAACATATCATTTGCAATAGAAGAAGCTAATAATTGTGATAGTGGATTTGCATTAATATCTGATTTTTCTAAAAGAAAAAAGCATCTAGATATTGTTTTTTTAGATATTAAACTGCCTTCTTCTAAAGATAATAAAATATTGTCTGGTGAAGATTTAGGCTTAAAGATTAATACTCTTTCACCCAATACGAAAGTGTTAATTTCAACAATGTTTAATGATAATTATCGTATTCATAGCATTTTTAAAAATCTAAATCCAGAAGGGTTTTTAATAAAAAATGACATTACATCTAACGATCTTTTAGAAGCCATTCATATTCTTCTAAACGACTCACCCTATTATAGCAAGTCAGTTATAAAATTACTTCGAAAAGAAGTAACAAATGATCTTTTGTTAGACTATTTAGATCGAAAAATTTTGTATGAATTATCTATTGGAACCTTAATGAAAGACCTTCCAGAAGTATTGCCTCTTTCTATGGCTGGGATAGAAAAAAGGAAACGACATCTCAAGAACATTTTTAATATTAAAAGTGGAAATGATAAAGAGTTAATTTTTTTAGCGAAGGATAAAGGCTTTATATAAGCGCATAAAAAAAGAGACTGTTCTCTCAAACAGCCTCTTCAAAAACAAAACGAACTCATTTAATTTTGTTGTACATATTCGCTATTCCAAACGGCATTTTCTGGGCCATCACCTTTGTGTCCATCTAACTGAATCACAAAACTTTTTGCTGGAAAATAGGGGGTAATATGAATATCTAATAATACTCTATCTTTTTGATTAGGATCTTGCTCTATTTTTACTACTTTAAAACGCTCAATCAAATTGGTTGGTCCTTGAATACCATCTAAGAATTTTACAATTTGACTACGTAAATCCGCTTCTGTTCTTGTGGTCCAGTTTTCAAAAGCTCTACGGTTTAAGAAATCAAACAATACTTTAGTGATATGGTCAAATACACGAACTACAGAATAGGTTTGTAATCCTAGATTATCGCCATTAAAAAGAGTTTTTGCTGAAAATGCCATGACCTTACTATACTCATTTACCATAGGAACTAATCCCATTTTTTCTAGTTCAGAAATTTCACTTTTCTTTAAATCAAAACGTACACTTTCTACTTCGTTAATTCCACCGAATTTTTTACCCGCAACTACTTGAGACATAAGTGTGCTATAAATTTTTCCTGCTAATGCTGTAGATGGAGGTATGTATAAATCACTTTCTTCCCCAACAGCGTCTTCTTTTTTACGTCCTAATAACCAGTTGCAAGTCATCAATGTATTCGATTTATATACATCACCACCCGTATGGTCTGCATTAAAGAAAATATCTACCACATCATCTGGGGTTTCTAAATCTTGAAAATCAGTTACTAAAACTGCTTTATTGTTATGGGCAATTTTAGCCCATTTATCCAATATTGCATTAGACCCTAAATAACCAGGTATAGCCAATATACCATAGTTTGTACGTAAATCTAGTCTATCAAAATTTTGTTTCATTTCGCTAGCCACATAATCTACAAATAAGGTGTTGTCTAAATCTCTTACCTGATCTAAATCAGCATTTAAAATAGTGACATTTTTTACCTTATCCGATTCGGTGTTTTTATAGAAATGAGCTACTGATCGGTAAGAACGTTCTAGTTCTTCAGTAGCTTTCAATGCACTTAATAAGTTTGCATTTAAAACTTCTTCTGCTTTGGTAGATTTCTCTTTAGCACTATCGCGCATTGCAGTAATATCTTTTTCATTTTTAAGAATTTCTAACCAAACATTCAATCTGTTGATTAGGTTTTTTCTTTCACTGCCCCATTGTTCATCATGAAGAAAAATACTTCGTCTTGCTTTTCTTTTTGGGTTTAGGTTTGAAAACCCATCAATAATATTTTCAACAAAAGAAAACCCACCGTATTCGGCTAAAGCATCAATAGCTTTACTCGTTTTTGGTGCCGCTTGTTTTTGGTCTTTCTTTTTTACTTGTACTTGTGTTTCTGTAGCCATAATCTTTTTTATTTTTGTAATGATTCTATTTCTTTTAAAGAGGATTCTAATAATTCTATAATAGCACCTTTTGTTTCTGGAGTTTCAAGCGCTTTTTTAAGTGCTCTGTTTGAAGAAAGTTGTCTTGATATTTTTATATTTTGCTCTTTCTCAATATGTAGCTTATTTAAAAAATCGCTATTTGCTTTAATTGATTTAGCGCCAAAATCGCCTAAATTTTTAAAACTCATTTCTTCTTTCACATCCGCTCCGTTTTTGTCTTGAAATTCAAGTTTCATTTTGGGCGCAAATTTCTCAAAAACTTCATCTACTGTTTTTAAATTGTAAACTGCCTCGGGCGTAACAGGAGGTTCATTTGTGAGTTTTTGAATAAGTAAGGTTCTGTTTGATGGGATGTCTGCAATCGCTTCACTAGCATCCACTTTAACTTCATTACCTCCAATTCCATAGTTGTACATTGACATAATAATTGATTTTAATATTAATTTAATTTAATGAATCATCTAAAATTATTTTAGACTGATTCTAATAATTTTTCAGACAGCTAAACTATTGCAAAGGCAATCATTATTTGAATTTAAAACCATAAAATAAGTAAGGAAAATCCTTTCTATTATAATAAAAACTTGATTTAAATTGCCCCCCTATATTTTGCTATACACCAAACAAAAATTAATATGAAATATGTACAATTTATGAAACATATAAGGTTACCAATAAACTTTTCATCGGTCTTAAACGGACAAAAACCAAACTCTTGTTCGCTTGAAGAATCAATAGCACAATCTATTATGATGCAAATTACAAGTAGATATGGCGAGGTGGCAGGAAGACCAGATTTTGGTTCTGATATTTGGGAGTTGGAATTTAATCAATTAGTAAAAGTGTATGAATGGGAAGAGAAGGTAAAACAATCTCTTTTAAGAACAATCAGCACTTACGAAAAAAGACTGTACGATGTAAATGTTACTGTAAACTTAAATGAGTTTGAAAAAGAATCAAGTATAAGAGTTAAAAGTGATATTAGAAGAAAAGCAGACATTTTTGTGAGAGGAAAAATCATTTATCAAGATGTCCCTTTTCATTTTAACACTACCTTATATATAAGTCCACTATCGCAATAATTATGGGAATGAAATATCAAGATATCAAAGAAGATATGATAGAGAAAGCGATGGAGCTTTGGGGCATTGAAGATGCTGAACTTATAGACCCAGTTATTGGGCTTTTGCTAGATGTTTTTAGTTATGAGTTTGCAAAAATAGAACAAGACATCAAACTGTCTGACTCAAAACTACTAGAACGTATTTCAAAAATTTTGGTTCAAGAAAGTTGGTCTTTGCCTTTGCCTGCACATGCACTATTACGTGCGGTTCCTTCGGATAAATTTTTAGAGGTTTCAAGAGACACACAGTTTTATATTCAAAAAATGATTGATGGCGATCAATATATAGATATATTTTTCACACCCTTATCAACTCACAAATTAATATCTGGACATATTGCTTGTGTTGCCAAACATAAAAGCATGCAGTTTTTTGATACTAATGGACGTAATTTATCAGAAATAGACACGATAAATGATAAAAAAATAGCTGATTATTCTTTATGGATGGGAATAGACATAGACCGTACACTTTTAAACAAAGTTACAGAACTACCACTTGCATTAATTCTTAGAGATTCGAATATAGATCGGTATTTAAAACTTATAAAGTTTTTTGATATTGAAGGAAACGAAATAAAATGTACACCCATTGCTGACACTCTTCATAATAGCTCTAAAGAACATTATTTTGACGCTGTGGTTGGTTATTATCAAAACTACCTTTATACACTAGAACTCGTCAACAAAAAAACAAAAAAGAGTGTTTCTAGTAAGTTTGAATCTTATTTTTTTGAAGAAGATATTGAAGAGTTTAACGCCGAATTGTTTTGGATAAAAATTGAATTTCCTGTTGCATTTACAAAAAGTGAATTGGATAAGTTAGATATTTCAATGAATACCTTTCCTATTACAAATAGAAAACTACAATACAAGCAACACAGCATTAAAAGAAATGGAAAAATAGCCTCATTGAGAACGCTCAATGAACATTTTTTAAATGTAGAATCACTGATAGATAATGAAGGACGAACCTATAAAAACACGCTAACCAATGACATTAATAATTTAAAAGGTACCTACTCTTTATATTTTGGAGAGCTAGAACAGTTTGATGAAAGAAATGCAAAAGCCATTTTAGAGCAGGTGATACAAACTGTTAGAGAAGAAGGAAGTTCATTTTCTGCCATAGGATACGATTTACTAAACGCATATTTAGAAGACCTCAATAAAAAGCTGAATATTATAGAACGAAAAATAAGTGTAGGCTATAAAAATGTTTCTAATAGTAGCAATCGGCAATACCTTTTGACCATTCCTTTTGATGATTCCGCCTATTTAGAATGCCAATTTTGGACTACAGATGCAATTATTGCGAATAATATAAAGAGAAATTCAGTATTCGGTCAATTTCATACAAGTGAACTTATTGCAAAAACCATTCGATTGCAAACAGATACGGTTGGCGGAAGTATAAAAAACGATGCCAAAGAAAAAGTTAGCAACCTACGCTACGGATTACTCTCTAAAGACAGAATTGTCTCCGTAGAAGACGTGAAAGAATTTATACGAAAAAGCATTGGCAAAACAATAGACCGTGTAGAAGTAAAATCTGGTGTTGGATTTTCTCCTAATAAAAAAGGAGGTTTGATAAGAACAACACATGTAGAAATTCATTTAAATAATGATAAAATTCATACTAGCGAAAACAAAAAAAGATTAAGCAACTCATTGCAACAAGAATTAGAACAAAAATCAGTACACAATTTGCCGTACGTAGTATCAATACATTAGTAGTGTTTGGTCGCAAACACAACAATATCAAATTTATTTCTTTTTTCGCCCTTTCCATTTATTTTTAATCGATTGATGCTAAAGCATTAACTCATAAAAAGTAAATAAAAATAATTTAAAATATAAAAATCGTCTGTTTACAACCAGACACTAAAATAGTTTATGGAAGAAATTTTTAGCCCCAGTTTAGTATCAGCCGTTAGGTTAGCCAAATCTATGGCACACAAAGAACAGTATAAAACGTATGGTGTAGCACATTTAGCACTTGCTGTTATTCTAGAACCCACAGGTTTAGAGGGTATTATAAGAAGTATGGGAAAAGATGTTGAGTATATTCAAGAATGGTTTGAAGTAAGAAAAGAATCGTATGTTCCTGAAGAAAATGAGGAAGGAGTGATACCCGATAGTCAAGTTGCAAAAGTTTTTGACGAAGCAGAACGCTCTAAATTAAAATTAGGAACAGATTATATAGATGCTGTTTGTGTGTTTACTGCCATTATACGTGAAGGCGTTATCTATGAAAACAGACAATTAGAAACCATATTAATTAGCGAACAAGATTTTTTAAACCAATACAATGCGCCACAAAACCTAAATTTTATTGATCACGAAACGGCTCAAGAAACCATTGAAGGCATTAGCTATTGTAAAAATTTAATGACCGCAACCTATAGTGATGAAGGCGAAATTGTGGTTGGTAGAGAAAAAGAAATCCGTCATACATTAGAAAATTTAGAACGACAAGAAAACAGTGGTATTCTATTGGTTGGCGATTCTGGTGTGGGTAAATCAGGATTTGTAAAAGCATTGGTATATCATTTATGGACAAGCACAAACCCACAATATGGCGAAATTAGCATCATCGGTTTAAACACCTCCAAACTACTTGCCAATAGTGCTAGCCACAGCGAAGTTGCAAAAACACTAAGTAATATTTTTGATAAAATTCAAAAAATAAACAACTGTATTTTAGTGATCGATGATATTCATACACTTACAGAAGGCAGTCAAACCTCAAGTGCAGTTATCAACTTAATAGCTTCAGAACTCAATGAAGGTAAAGTACGACTTATTGCTACTATTACTGGCGATGCCTACCGAAAAACCATAGAAAAACATCCTATAAACAGAAAGTTAGATATTATTCAGTTAGAAGAATTGGAGCCGCTATTGCTTAAACAATGTATGGAAAACCATAGAATTAAGCTAACCGCTTATTATGAATTAAAGATTTCTGAAGCAGCCATAGACGAATCAGTTCAGTTTTCCAAACGCTATTTTAAAGAAAGTAAACTGCCACACGAAGCCATTAATTTGTTAGATAAAACCCTAGCTGCTGTAAAGATGAGCAATGACAATGCCGCAAAAAACAGTGAATCCATTTCTAAAAAAGTAAAAGCTGTAAACTTAAAAGCTCCTGATGCATTAGTACAATTAAAATATTTATACAAACTTATTTTAGACCAGGTTAGTCCTATTATTTTAAGTAAAATTACCACCAACTATATTATAGATACTATCACAGAACCCAAAGCATTAGCTAAAATTATCAATGCCTATTTAAAAGAAATAAAGACCCTAACCAAAACAGCAATAAAAGAGGTAAGCGAAAACGAAGTAACCGCTATGGTAGCGAGTATCACAGGCATCCCGATTGGAAAAATACAAGCTGAAGAAAAAGAACGCTTGCTCAATATAGAAGAAAAGTTAGAAGAACGAGTAAAAGGGCAAAACCATGCTATAAAAACACTATCCGATGCTATTATAGAATCTAGAAGTGGTTTAAGCAACCCCAAACAACCCATAGGCTCGTTTTTCTTTTTAGGCCCTACAGGAACAGGGAAAACAGAACTTACAAAATCGCTTGCCGAATTGTTATTTGACGATGAAAATGCGATGATTCGTTTTGATATGTCAGAGTTTAAAGAAGAACATTCTGCAGCCTTATTGTATGGTGCGCCTCCAGGATATGTAGGTTATGAAGAAGGTGGTATGTTGGTAAATAAAATACGCCAAAAACCCTATTCCGTTGTGCTATTTGATGAAATAGAAAAAGCACACAGTTCAGTATATGATGTCTTTCTTCAAATAATGGACGAAGGAAAAATACACGATAAACTAGGACGTGAAGGAGATTTCTCGAATGCCATTATCATATTTACTTCAAATATTGGTAGCGAATGGATTGCTGAACAAATAGAGGATGGCAAAATGCCTACCTCTAATCAGCTTATAGAAATTATGAGCAAGCACTTTAGACCTGAATTTTTAGGACGTTTGACCGAAGTAGTTCCTTTTGCTCCTATACACGAAAAAGTAGCCGAACTTATTTTTGCACTGCATTTAAACAATCTAAAAAAGCAATTGCAAGAACAAAAAAATATTACGCTAACACTTACACCAGAAGCATTAAGCTATTTGTCTAAAAAAGGGTTTTCTAAAAAATATGGAGCAAGACCTATTGCTGGCGTGATACGTAGCTATATTAAAAAAATTATATCTAGAATGATTGTTGCACAAAACATTGTAGAAGGCGATGGTGTACAACTAGATTATAAAGACGAAAAATTAGCTTGGGAAAAAGTAAATTAAAAAAATGGAATTATGAATTTACAATTAATAGCAGCTGCAAAAAGATTGGGAAAGGATAAGGATATTATGAGTTCCTACTGGAAATATCACGAAAGAATGCAAAATTGGTTTTTCTCTCCCAATCCAAATTTAGACGGAGCGTGCGAAAGACCGACTTCATTTGACGGTTGGGTTTCTTGGTTTAAACTATCCACAAAACAAAAAATGACACTTGCTGCTTTAGCAGGATTTAAAAGCGATGCTACAGACATACAAAAAACGAAAGCGCATTTTTCAAAATTAAAAGAGGCTTATATGGATAAGTGGCGAACGGATTTATATAGCATTTTTTGGGCTAATGAGGAAAGTGGCAATCTATGGCTCTGTAATTTGTTTGTAGGAGATGCTATTTATTTTTATAATAGAAAAAGTTTTACTTCTGGAAACAAGCATTATTTTGATCCTAAACAGATTTCTAATGGAGAATCTTTTCTAAAAAAACGAAGAAATTATGAGGAGGTTCAAGCAGGTGATATTTGTGTATTTGGAAAACATCATGTAGAAATTATTATCAAAATACACAACAACTGGATATCAGACGATGGGTTTTGTTCTATTGGAGCAGGAAGAGGAGTGAATCCGAATAGTATTAAAGGAGACGGCAAAAAAAAATGTAATTCTTTTTTTGCCAATGCAACAAGAGAAATCAATAATAATAACAATTCGTATTACTACATTTAAAAAGAGTAGATAGACTTTTAGAGAAGCACCTAAAAACTATTAAATTATGAGAAAATTAGTACTTATAGCTATTATTATTTTAATGATTGGCTGTGTAAAATCTAATAAAACAGAGCATCATATTACAAATTCTAGTTTAGAAAAAGAAAAAGAATCTATTCGAATGGATTCTATAAAGGTTTCTAAATCTATGGCAATTATAAAAGGAAGATTAATTAAAATAGGAGTTGGAAATAAATATATGCATTCAAAAATCGTAGTTTTAGAAGTGTTAGTGAATAGCACTAATTTTCATTTTAAAGATACTATGGATGTTTCATATTATAATTGGAAACAAGGTATCCCACTAAATAAAGAGTGCGTAATTTATCTGACATCATGGCCTTACGGAAGTAAGAAATTAAATGAAAAAGGAGAATGGATGCTCATTGACGGAGACGGAAAGTACGCGTGTAATTGCTATCATTAAAAGATTACTATGAAACACATTTTTTTAACATTTAGCTTTTTCATTCTAATATCTTGTTCAAACATTAAAAAGTTTGACGGTACTTTAAATACCATAGAGGCTATTAAAAAAAACAATCAATATGGAGAAATTATTTTGACCATAAAAGAATTTAAATCCAATGCTCTTAATAGTAAACAAGAAATTATTGCGGGCTATATCTATAAAAATAAAGAAGCCAGTATTAAAATAATTTGCTATCCGAAAGAGCATATTTTAAACTTTGAACGCATTGATGAAAGAAGTGATCATTATGTGTATGCGATTGCTCAATTGTTTGAAGAACCTCATACTAAAGATATAAAAATGAAATCTGTTGTAGCCTGTACTATTTCATCTAAAGGAGATCATGGCAACATTAATTTTTTAGACAAAACTTTAAACTATGAAGTAATTTATTATCCAAATCTTGATCATAAAATAGGACGTGCAATCTTAAGAATGCGTGTAGATTTAGATAAAAAACAAGTGATGATTAGCGAAAAATATGGAGGCTTGGTAAAACAAAACTTTGTAAATGCTTTTAAGCAGTAAAAATAGAAACGAAAAAATAATTTAACTATGGCAGAACCAACAAAAAAAGGTATCGCTTTTGAAGACCTTATGTATTTAAGCAAACAAGATGCTATTCACAAATATGGAACCCCTCATTTTTATGAGCAATTTATTTTGAATGGTTTACAAAACCGCTTTAGAATAGGTTTAAATAATGTATTTACCAAAGAAGAATTAGCGAGCAAAAGCGTATTAATAGATGAAGTAACTTGGGAAAAAGACAAAGATACTTGGGTAACAACATGGTATCAAATAACTGAAACAGAGGCGATACCTAAAAACACTTGTGTCTGGAAAAAAGGAACTGATTTCTTTTATTTAAATTCAAAATAATACCCCTAAATGGATCAACTAGAGGAAATAAAAAGAAGTGAAACTCTCAACTTTGTAGGCGAAATATTTTATGGTGAAATGCTAGGGCTTATTGGCGACACCAAAAACAAAAAGTTTTGGATAAAAAACCACGGAATGAATAGTCGTGCGTTTTCAAAAGATGTTATTGATATTTCTAGTTATTATTATGTAATCAACGACGATAACAAACAAGCCATTTTTATACACTTAAGTCGTAATAGCATTTACCATCATTTACCAGAAACTTTTTTTCATCCTTTGGTGCTTAGCAATCCTTTAATGACCAATGCAGAAATTGTAGAAGCCATAAAGAAAAACAAGAAATTAGAAGAGGATAATATTCATTTTTTTATTCCATTTGACACACAATTATTCGAGAAAAAAGTACGATTAACCAATAGATATCTTAATATTTTTACAGATGAAAATTCGAAAAAAATACTTTTTAATCTTTCTAAAAAAATAATTGCCAAAGACATTCCGCTTACCAAAGAGCAATACTATAAATTATTTTTAAACCTATGTGATTCGGAAAAATTTAAAGAAAATATCTCTGAACTAGAACTGCTTTTAAAACGCATTTTGGGATATTATATAAAATTAGAATATGTAAAACACACGCATTATACCTCTCCTTTTTATGCGCTTGGACAAGGTGTTTTAGGACATGATTTTGGCACACAAGGCCCCACCGTTTGTGAGTTTGAAGATATTGCTGCAACAATGATTGTGGAAGAAGAATTAGATTATAAAACCATCATAAAACATCAAACCATCATAACAATGATTTTAGAATATTTTGTTTTTTCTAACAGAAAAATCATTACAAAATTTCAAACAAAAGTAGAACCCGCCATTGTTTTAGGCAAAAACTATTTGGGGTATAACACGATGTTATCTATATCGTAAAAATTTATTTAAAACACTAAAAAAATTAAAAACTATGAGCGTATTAATTGCCTTTTTTTTAAAATACTTACTTGCTCCAATTATTGTAATTGCATCACTTGTCATTATGGACTCCTTGGCAAAGGGGAAGTCTGTATTAAAAATGAAACGATTGATTGTATTTATTCTCATTGTAGCACTTATTCTTGCACTACCCTCTTTATTAGGGCTATTAAAATATGAGTTTGTTTGGGGCGGTCTTACTATTTCAACAATCATTTATATCATTTTAGGCTATTGTCTGAATTTATTTTCTAAAACCAGTTTGTTCAAATCTTTTGGATATAACGATAGGAAATGGCTTATCCTATTAGGATATGCTATAAGTGTAGTTTTAGGGGGTTGGATTTATTATTTAGCATTTACTTGGCTTTCCAAATTAGACTATGGGGCTTGGGCAATGTGGAATTTATTATGGGTTTTTCTACCTGTTTTCTACCTGTTTTCAAAAGAAAAATTTATTGACATTCCAACAGCGTTTTATAACCTATGGATTATAGAAAAGGATAAAAGAGATGAAGAGTTTTGGAATAATATAGACACTTTTAGATTAATGCAAGTTACTATAAAAGTAAAACGAAATATCAATTCTAAACGCTATGCATCATTTTCTGTAAAAATGCCTAAAGATGTAACTATAGGGCGTTGGTTTAATCGTTTTGTAGAAGATCAAAACATACGTTTTCCTAGTGATGTCATAGAAACAGAAGCTGAAAAGGGAAGTTATGGATGGATTTTTTATACCAATAGATGGTTGCCTTTTCCTCTATTTACAAGAATGCTAAATTTTGATCAAGATATCGTAAAAAATAAAATAAAAAATAAAATGACAATTTATGCTCGTAGAGTACTACAAAACGAACTACCAACGGAAGAAACAACAACTAATGAAACAACAAAATCATAATGGAAAAATCATATTTACCTATTAATTGGACTGACGGTGTTAAAATTACTAAAAACCACTTTATTGAAAGTGATTTTTATCACCTGAATACTACTCGAGATTATGCAACAACCTATTTAAACACTTTTAATTATGGCTTGTTAGAAGCACATACCGGACACAACGAACCCATAAGTTTATCTATAGATGTAAACACACAAGAGCGTATTGGAATGCGATTAAAATACTGTAATGCAATTACCAAAAAAGGATGCAGAGTTTTATTTAAAAGTGATTTGTATGGAGGTAATGAACCTACGGCAACTATAGAATCTAAAGACATTGATAGAAATGCTAATTTAGATTTTTTTGTGGTGCTTACCATCAATCCATTTAAGCAAGTGCCTGTGGGAGAACCAGACCCAGAAAACATTCCGTTGCACCACCCCTATACCTTACCTAAAATAGAGTTGCATATTATTTCTAAAAGTCAATTCAATACCAGTTTTTTAGAAAAACATTATTTACTGGTTGGTAAAATACAATGGAAAAATGGTGCTTTTGTGGTTGATAGCGAATATTTACCGCCAATATCCAAAATTAAATACCATACCAAATTACTTACATTTCATAAAAAAGTGAGTGATGTTTTAATAAAATTAAGAAACTATTCTATTGTTATAAACAATAAAAACAGGCACAAGTTTCAAACGAATAAACTTGCAAAAAACACTTTTAAATTATGTACTAAAGTAATGGATTATGTGAGTAATTATATTTTTAAATATACCCAAATGGGTGAAGAAAATCCGCCTATTTTTTTAGCCCAAAGTATTTCTGTTTTAGGAAATTATATTTCTACGGAACTGGCTATTTTACAGGAAGAAGATCGCGAAAAATTATTGCAATATTATTATGAATGGATAGACATAAAACCGTCAGTGTTTGAAACAACTATTGGCGATGTGATAGATTTAGATTACAATCATTTAGAAATCAATGAAGCTATTGATAAGTTGGACTACTTTATGGCAGTTTTAGAACGTTTATGGAAAAAAATGAGTGATTTAGAATACATAGGTCTTCGTAAAGATAATATTGTCATCAGCGAAGATAGAGTGTCTTTAAAAGAAGATAAAAAAGATAGCTCTTGGTCTATTATAGATTAAAAAAATTAGAATGAAGAAATTAAAAAACATAGGTATTTATTATGTTGTGCTAGCCTTACTATCTTTTATTTTGTCTATTGGTGTAGGCTTGCTATTATTTTTGCCATTAATACCAATAGGCGTTTTAGGAGTTGTCTTTCTAGTTATTTACTTGTTTTCAAAGACTATAAATAATGAGAAACCAGTAATAGTATATGCTCCAAAAAAATGGTTAGGGCTTTCAAGAGTATTGAATGTTATATTAATACTATTACCATTCATTTTGTATGCGATTAGTATGTGGTATGTTTGGAGACCTTACAAACAGGTTGTCGTCATTCCAGAAAATTATGAAGGGGTTATTGTAATATGTTATAACAAAAAAGATGGGCAAGCCAAAGAATGGACTGGGGGTTTTTTGGGCATCAATGCTTCTCGATTGATTGAAGTAGATACTACGGGTATTGCAAAAACGCAATTTAATTTTCACAATAATGCCATTCCTTTTATTGGAGCAAAACAAACATATTCTAACAGAGGTGGATTAAAAATCTACTATAAAAATGATTTAGAGAATGAAATAAATTTTGGAAGATATTATGGAGAGGGTATGGACAAGTATTTAGTAAATAAAAGCGAACTAAATAATCTTCCTAATATTTATTTTACAGGATATAATTATTATCCGCTTATAATTTTTGTAGTTACAAAACCTAAAAATTATCATCATTATTTTATGAGTAAAGAAGAAATGATTGATGATTATGTAAAAGAACATAATCAAGAACCAAGTGATTCAAGATTATCAAATACTCGTATCCTAAATAAAAAATACAATCATTATTACAAATCACTAAAATATTATTTAAAAAATTAAAGTATGCTACCAATATCTATAAAATTTCAACTTTTATCCATAGATCACTAGGTAGATTTCTTTTAAGTTATTTTGAAAGTACAAATCGCTTTAGATTATTCAGTAATAAAGAAGAATTTTAATGACTCTTTTAAGGTTTCTTTAACCGATTGGCAAGTTCAAGAACTATTACATAAAACTAACTATTGAAGAAAACAGAACTCATAAAATGACAACAACTATTAACTAACAATATATACAAATGAGACCATTAAATTATAAAGAACGTAGAAAAGGCTTATTTCAATTTGCGATCATATTTGGTGTTATGATTCTACTGCTGTTTATAACAGGTTTTTTTATACTTAAAACGGGAGAACGTGGTGTTCAAGTTTTAGAAGAAAAACATTCAGGTTATTCTGAAACTTTCAGAAAAAAAGCAGCATTCACTTTTGAGGTAGAAGCAATTATAAAACGACTATACCAAATTAATAATAAAAATAGAAATCTGAGTGAGCATAAAAAATTTCAAGCTTTAGTGTCAGATATTCGTGAAAAAATTACAGAAAGCGTTGCAGCAGAAGGAGAAGAAAATATTGAGGAATTTATTATTTATAAAGAATTGATGATAATCATACAAGAAATACAGAGTGATTTAGATACTTATGAAGAGGGGAATGAAGAATATATGAATATTGAAGAACTTCTGGCACGTTGTAAAGAAAAATATATAGAAGAACAAGAAAAGAAAAATAAATAATTATGGACTTACAAAATTTAAGAGAATCCTTTTGGCAAAGTGTACGGTTTTTTTTGGTGTTTGTTTTAGTAGCCAGTGTGTTGTATATCATTTTAACAAAATTTATGTTAAAAATACCCATAGCGGATAATCGAAAATTATTATCTGCAATCACAGAATATGAAAAAGTGATTGAAAAGGAAAAAGAAATTGCTAAAACCTCGGTAGAACTTAGTGCAAAAATTAAGGAAATGGAATTTGACATCTATCAAATTCAAAAGCAAGATGATATCAAACGAGACATTTTTAAAATACAGAATATTTATAAAGAACATGATATGAGTTCAAAATATAAATTCTCTTTACAAGTCTCTAGAATACTAAAAATCTATTATGATACGCGCGAAAAAAACAGCAAACAGAATAATAATATGGAGTTGTTGTCAAAAAATCTAACCGAATGTCAAGCAAATTTATAACACTATGCGTTTAAATAAAAACTTCGTACTTATATTATTGACTATAATTACTCTTATAGCAATTGCTTTAGCAATATGGTTGCCTTCTAAAAAGAAATTTGTCAATCTAGATATATTAATTTCTGATCAGAATAATAATTTTCAACTAGAAAAAGGAGAACGATTAGAGTTTAGAATTAATGATACGCTTGCCTTTAAAAAGGCTAAAATGCTTTGGGAGTTTGGTAATGGCGACTCTATTGTAAAAAATAATATTGTGAATTATAGATATAATGCCAAAGGAAAATATCTAGTTACCCTTACTATTAATGACAAATTTGAAGTTTCAAATTATATAGAAATTATTGAGCCCAATAGAAATACCGCTAGAGACTCCGTTCCAACAATACACGGAGTAGATAAAGGATATGTAAACGAACAGTTGGTTTTTTTGACCAATACCCCAGGAATAAAATCTTGGTATTGGGAATTTGGCGAAACAGGCACGGTAGATGCTTACGAAAGTCAAGTGATTTATACCTACAAAAAACCAGGTATTTATATGGTAAAACTAAAAACTGATCAATCTAGATTTCCTGTTTACCATAGAATAGAAATATTACCGCTATTCAATCCTATTACCACAGAACCTATAGATTCCTTAAAAATAGTGGCAAACGATATTAAAAAACGTTTGCAAGCAATAGCAGATGCCAGTGTAAAAAGCACTAAAATATATTATAAAAATTTAAAACACATTGAGCAAAACTATAAATGTAAAGATGACGAAATGGTTATGATAGTAAACGGAAGCAAATACAATGATTTATATAGTTATTGTCAAGGGCTTCATTATTTAGACGGAAGAGGATCTAAAACTATAGTTATTAATGAGGTTGTTGTAGATACAGTTAGATGTATCAAAGAAGTAACCATCACTCAAAATATTATAAAAAAATAAAGATGTTATATAAAAAGTATTTTACTTTACTATTTTGTTGTTGTTATCAATTAGCCTTTGGTCAAATAGGGAACTATACGAAAGTTAAAAAAATATGCAAGAATACTTATAATTTTTTAGAGAATGCAAACTTTCGTTCCAGACAACATGCAGACAAAGGACTCTATGTAGTCTATTCAGATAGAGATGAAAATAACAGCTATTTGGACGCTTTGGGGCTAAAACAAGGTCAGCAACAAAAATTTCTTACCCCCTATTTTGTGGTTGGCGAAAACACAGATTTTTTAGAACTTGTAAAATTTAATCCAGACATTATTGGAAAACCACAAGGATTTTTCTCATTTTTATATGGAAGCACTTATAATTTTACCGACAAAAAAAGTGTCGAATATGTAGGTTGGATTCAAAAAGACAAATTGCTTCATTTTTCTAAATCAAAAGTTAACGAAGCAAACCTAAAACCTTTGGTTTATTATTTAGGTGTTAATGATACAAAAACGCTGTTCAACTTAAGAGAATATATAAAAAAAGATTCTGTATATACCTTCAACGACCCTAATTTAAAAATAAAAGCTAAAAAATTATTCAACATCAATCAACTTGTGTATCTCTACAAATACAATACGAGTAAGAAAGCAGCACTTGTATCTAATTTCAAAGAAATACAGGCTTCAGATTCTTTAGAACGTGTGATGGGGTGGGTGCCTTCTAGCTTGGTAAAAAAAATTGGGCAACGAAAAGTGATAAAAATAAAAGAAGATCAAGATGTGTTTTTTACAAATTATGACTCTACCTATACCATTAAACCAAGAGATATACATAGTTCTTTACTATTTATGCCTGCAAAGAAATACAAGAAAAAGAAAAGTATTGTGGACTCAATATCACCCGTTTCTCATGTGCCGCTAAATCTTTGGGATCATTATAATAACAAACTTATTAATGTAAAAGGAGGTGATATTTTATTAAGAGAATTGCCTGTCATAAAAAAACAAAACAAAACATTTAATCTTCATTTTGTTTTTGATTGTTCACCTGATTTAAGAGAAAAACTGGTTTTACAAATCACCTCACTGCAAAATATATGGTTGTTAATTTCTGAAGATGAACGTTACAAAGAATATGATTTTACCTTTAGTGCAAGCTCTTTTGGATGCAGTAAGTATTATCATTTTCCAAAGTCAGACTCTTTTGCCTTGTGGTTAGATTATCTTCAGAAAATATTTTTAAATGATACGACACTCGCTAGTAAAGAAAGTAATGCTGTAGGTATAGAAAAATGTTTCCTAAATATTATTGATGCCCAAAGAAGCCGAAAATTTGAAAACAATATTGTGATGATTATGGGCGAAGATAACTTAGAATTTAATACTGAAAATAGCGAAATACTGTATGATCTATCCAAACTATCCTCTCGATTAATCTTTTTTCAATTAGAAAATAGTTCAGATACAAACCATCAAGATTATATATTAAAAGCAAAACAGATTTTAGATATAATAGGCGATGAATATCAAAATTATATTACTAATTATATTATAGAAAACAAGTTTGTGCTAAAGAAAAATTTATACACCACCTTGGTTTCTGAAGAAAACAATATTTACCTCTATGATTCTCCAGATAGAAGTATGTATTCAGGAGGTATTGTTTTTCCAAAAATAGATCAAACACTAACACCCGTATCTTTTGATATTGCTTTAGATTCGTTGTTGGGAAAAACAATTAAGTACAATGATTTGCTATTGAATTCTTTAGAAAAAGGAAATAAGAAACTAGGTTTTTTGCGAAGCAAACCTTCCCAAAGAATTAAAAGTATTCTTAAAGAGGATTTTTATTCACTTAATGGACTACCAATTCCAAAAATAAATAGATTAGAAATATTTTTAGAGACTTCTCAACTAAATATAAAACAGAACAAACCATTAGAGTCAGGCTATTTATTTACCAAAAAAGAATTGAGTTTTATTATAGAAAGTTATAAATCTTTCATCCCTTTAATGAGTAAAAGAATAGACCCGAAATTAGATAAAAAAGAAAAAAAGAAACAACGTAAGGCATTATACAAAAAGTACAAAGCATATTACAAAAAATTAAATAAACTTCTTTTTTATACTGAAATTAGAAAAAATAATACCATCAGCGAATTGATAGAAATAAAAACAGGAATAGATGTTTTTAATGAGCAATTGAAAAAAATAAAAATAAAAGAAATAAAACAAAAATCAGTATTAACTAACGAAGAACATACTGTTTTGATGAATTATTTACGCACAAAAATAGAGCATTTAGAAACCGTAATTGAAGACCCCAAAACATATATATATTTAGACGGAAGCAAGAAAAAATATTATTATGTTTCAGAAAAAAGTTTACTATAAATTATGAGTAGTACCGTTACAGATTTGCCTTTACATGAGGTTGTTTTAAAAATTATGTTTCATGAAAACACAGAGAAAGCTGCTGCAATGACTGCAAAAGATGTTTTATGGCGCATAGACAATCCTGAAATTTCCGAACGACAAGTTAGAGAAGTATTAAATTGGTTGGTTCGTCAAAAAAAAGCAGAATTATACCTAGGAAAATACAGCATAGATAGAATAGAGTTTTTAGAACAAAAAGAACTCTATGAACAACATGTTTCAGAAGACAAACAACAGGTTTTAGAAAACAAACAAAAAGTTTCAGAGGACTCAAAAAAAATAAGTAAACCCCAAACAAAACGGACAAAAATAGCTCCTGCCAAAAAAAGTAAAAAACCGACAAAACGAAAAACGTTTTACATCAATCCACCAAAAGTAAAAAAACAGAAACACCCTATTTATGTACTTGTTTTAATTCTATTGAGTTTAGCATATTTGACCTATACTTTTTTAGAATTAGAATACAGTTTTCCTCCTAGCGAAACCCTAAAACAACATCCAAAAAACGGTATAGATGCGCTTCCTAATCCAAAAAAACTTTATGTTTCTGATGATGATGCCTATACAGAATCTACCAAAAAAGCTATTTCCTATTCCTTCTCTAGGCAAAATACTATTAATAGTTCCAATACAAAAGAATTGAATAGACTTCAGCATACACTAGATAGCATTACTAGATCCAATAAAATAGAAATGCTAACCCTAGAAGAAGAACTGCAAAAAAACATTGATCACTCCAACACTATGATAAAAAAATCGGTATTTAGTAATTGCATTATCATAATGCTCTTTGTTTTTCTTTATTTTAAATTCAAAAAAAAGTAACCTCTTTTTGTGTTGAAAAAAAATAACCGCAAAGACACCAAGAAAAAACGCAAAGTACACAAAGATTCCCAACTGAAAAATGAGACTGAGGCATCAGACAAAAAAAATTCTCAAGCGGATATGGTGACGTAAACTAACATCTCGATACAATTCCGATGAAAAATCT
>JBMYWO010000018.1:235-25358 GCA_049607505.1 Polaribacter sp. | reverse complement strand
TTGCAAAAAACTTTCATAAATTTAAAAAAGAAAATATAACCGTTGCTTTTCCAAAAAACACCTTTTATGAAGATGTATATTTAGATTTTAAGGTTGAAAATGGCATTGCAAAAATTCATCAACCTACAATTCCTTTAGACAAAAAATTTACATTGACCTTTCACGTTTCTAACTATTCTGAAACAGAAAAACAGCAATTATACATTGCTAATCTTGAATATCCTAAATACCCAAGATACCAATTTACCAAGAAAAAAGACAGTACTTTTTATACAACTACAAAAACCTTAGGCAATTATACCTTATTATCTGATACAAAAAAACCCACCATACATTTACTTTATTTTAAAGACAAAGATTGGATAACGAATCTAGAGACTTTGCAAGTAAAAATTTTGGATAATGAGTCTGGTATAAAAACATACAGAGCCACCATAGACAACGAATGGATTTTGATGGAATACAATCATAAAAAAAAGATATTAACCTATAATTTTAATGATAAAAAATTGGTGGGCAGCAAACATATATTTAAAATTGTGGTCTCGGACAATGTTGGAAATACGAATGAGCTTTCTGCAACGTTTTATAGAAAACAAATCAATTAATCTTTAGATTATTTAAATGAAAAACATCGTATTCTTATTTCTACTTCTTCCAACTTTTGCCCTTGCACAAAAAACAACGATCTTAAAAGGAGTTATAAAAGATTCACAAAACAAACCTATTGAAGGCGTTTCTGTTAAATATAATACTACTGGAACAGAGACAGATAAAAACGGAAAATATCAATTAAGAGTCCCTTTTAAAAAAGAAATTACCATTGTTTTTAGACATATTTCTTATAAAGCTTTTACAAAAAAAATTACGGCTAAAAATAGAAATGGTGTTCGCTTCTCTGCTACTCTAGTTTCAAAAACCGAAGAACTTGCAGAAGTTATTGTGAAAGATAATACAAGAAATGCGCAAGGAATTACTAAAATTGATCCTGTAAAAGCAACTACTATTTTAGGTGCCAATGAAGGAGTAGAAAATATTTTAATGACCTTACCAGGTGTAAATAATAACAACGAATTGAGTACCCAATACAATGTTCGTGGTGGAAATTTTGATGAAAATTTGGTCTATGTAAATGGCATTGAAGTATATAGACCTTTTTTAATCAGATCTGGGCAACAAGAAGGATTGAGTTTTATCAATTCAAATATGGTGCAGAATATCAATTTTTCTGCGGGTGGATTTCAAGCAAGATATGGCGATAAACTCTCATCGGTTTTAGATATTACGTATAGAAAAGCAAAAGAATTTGCAACAACAATAGATGCAAGTTTATTGGGCGCAAGTGCAACGATTGAAGGACAATTATTAAATAAAAAATTAAGCGTTATCACAGGAATTAGATATAGAGACAATAGTTTGTTTGTAAATAGCAAACAAATTGAAACCAATTTTAGACCTAAGTTTACAGATGTTCAATCTTTTTTATCGTATTCATTTTCAGAGAATTTGACTTTTAATTTTTTAGGGAATTTCTCTTTAAATAATTACAATTACACACCTATTTCTAGAAGAACTCGTTTTGGAACGGTTGCAGATCCTTTAGAATTAATTGTTTTTTATAACGGTCAAGAAAAAGACAAATATTTAACCTTATTTGGCGCATTATCTGGGGATTATAAAGTAAATGAAAACTTAAATTTTACAGGAACAATATCTTCCTATAATACACAAGAAGAAGAACATTTTGATATTGCTGCCTCCTATAATTTAGGGGAAGTGGACACTAATATTGGTTCAGAAAATTTTGGGGAAGTAGAATTTTCCGAAGGCATTGGTTCGCAATTAAATCATGCTCGTAATGATTTGGATGCCTTGATTAGCAATGTTCAATTAAAAGGAATTTATAAAAAAGACAAGCAACAAATAGACTTTGGCGTAAAATATCAAAAAGAAGATATTAGAGACCGAATTAGAGAATGGGAAGTCATAGATTCTGTAGGGTTTTCTATCAGACCGCCACATCATACAGGCAACAATCAACCGTATGAACCTTTTGAAGGCCCTATAACTCCTTATCAAAGTATTCGAACAGAAAATGGTGTTGAAATAAACCGACTTTCTGGATTTGTTCAATATAGCAAACGATCTTTTTGGGATGAAAATGAGGTTTGGTATAACGTGGGTGTAAGAGCTCAAAATTGGACAGTAAAAGCGAATGGTACATCATCAAAAAATCAATTGATTGTGAGTCCAAGAGCGCAATTTGCCATAAAACCAAACTGGGAAAAAGATATGTTGTTTAGAATTTCTAGCGGATTGTATGCGCAACCTCCCTCTTACAGAGAATTAAAAGATTATAATGGAAACATTAATATTGAGGTAAAAGCCCAAAAATCCATTCATTTTGTAACAGGAATGGATTATAGTTTTGATATGTGGCAAAGACCTTTTAAATTGACGACTGAAGCCTATTATAAAGATTTATCAGATATTAATTCTTATACAATTGATAATGTGAGAATTAGATATCGAGCAGACAATGTTACTACTGGCTATGCACACGGTTTGGATCTACGATTAAATGGTGAATTTATTGCTGGAAGCGAAAGTTGGGTAAGTGTAGGCTACTTAAAAACCGAAGAAAATATTGATAACCGAGGAAACATTGCTAGACCTTCTGACCAACGTATTAAATTCGGAATTCTTTTTCAAGATTATGTGCCTAATTTACCTGATTTAAAAGCCTATTTGAATTTGGTGTATAATACTGGAGTTCCTGGTGGTTCTCCTTCATACTCAGATGTGTATCAATTTCAGAATAGATTACGAGATTATAAACGTGCGGATTTAGGCGTTTCTTATGTTTTTGCGGATGCAAACAAAAGGCATTCCGAAGGTTGGTTATCTAATTTTAAAGAGTTAACCGCTGGTTTAGAATTGTTTAATATGTTTGATATTCAGAACTCTATTACCAATACGTGGGTAAGAGATGTGTATTCTAAAACCCAATTTGGTATTCCTAATTATATGACAGGAAGGGTGTTAAACTTTAAAGTGGGGATACGGTTTTAAATTATTAGACTATTTTTAAAAATACGTTTGTACAGCAAACTCAAATTGATTGATAAATATTTCTTTACAAGCAGTCATATTATTTTGTTCGTAAAATAGCAACATCGCCTTTTTATAATCTATAGAATTTACCGTTCTAAATGAGATAGGGCAATAGCCAAAATGAATTAAAATAGCATTGCTTAAAATTCTAGCAGTTCTTTTATTTCCATCGCTAAAGCCTTGTATATAAGATATTAAGACTAAAATTAAAAATGCTTTCTCAAAAACATTTACTTTAGTATTAATTAATAAACACATTTGTTCTAACGCTTCTCTTATTTGATATTCATTATCTAAAGGTTGGTAATTTGTTCCAGAAATACCTACTCTTCTTTTTCTAATATTTCTATCAACTCCTAAATCTTTGATAAGTAAACTATGAATATCTTCTATTTTTGATAAGGACAATGGAAAAACATAATCTGGTGTTTTTACAATAAAATCAATAGTTACTTTATGATTTAAGAGCATTACAGCTTCATCTTTCTTTTTTCCAAGAGCAGTTTCTTGTTCTTTTAGCAAACGCTCTGTTTCTAATAATGAATACGTATTTCCTTCTATTTGTGATGATTTCCAACTTAAATCAATTGCCAAACGTTCTAATTCTTTAGCATATTCCGTATTGGATATGTTTAAAATACTTTTGGCGTATTCTTCTTGCAACCCGTTCAGTTTTTTTAATTCTTCCGTAGTAAAAATATCAATATTTGGTAAGACATTTTTTAGGAGTGATTCATTAAATTTTTTCTTTATAATTCTCTCGTCAATTTCTTTTTTATAATACGTTTCTACATCTATTGGATAAAACAAATCATAACTTTCACTTATTGTATATTTTCTCGCTTTTCCATTTCCTGTAAAATTTAATAATTGTAAACCCACTAACTTTGTTAGAATTCTTTTTAAAGTTGCATAGCTAATTTCTAGGTTTGCAATATCAAAAATCTCTTTTGATGATAAAGGCTTGTTGTTTTTTAAAAGTTCAATTATTTTTTCTCTATTCGTATCCATTTTATTCTTTTAAGCTCATTACAAACACAAATGTAGCTCAAAATCAATGAATTTTGAGCTACATTTTACTATTTTTTGAGCCACAAATTGTGTTATTTTAAAATCTGTTCGGCATGTGCCTTGGTTTTTACTTTAGAAATAATAGCTGAAATCACACCATTTTCATCAATTACAAAAGTAGTTCTGTGAATTCCGTCATATTCACGACCCATAAATTTCTTGGGGCCCCAAACTCCAAAAGCATTGATTACTGCTTTGTCTTCATCCGCTAAAAGCGGAAAAGGTAAACCGTGTTTATCAATCCAGTTTTGTTGTCTTTTTGCAGAATCTGCACTTGCGCCAAGAATAGCATATCCTTTGGCTAAAAACGATTGATAATTATCTCGTAAATCGCAAGCCTCTGCTGTACAACCCGGTGTACTCGCTTTAGGATAGAAAAACAACACCAGTTTTTTACCAGTATAATCTTCTAATTTTATGGTATTTCCTTGATTGTCTTTTGCTTCAAAATTTGGGGCTTTATCACCTATTTTTAATGTTGTCATCGTTTAGTTTAAAAAGTTAGAAAGCGGAAAGTTAACAAATTTAAATGTAATTTCTTTATATCTTACATCGCACAAATATCTTATTATCAATATAATAACATTTTATAAAAACTGATAACTTACTCAATATTAATTATTTATAAATTTTAATTACATTTGTGAGGTTAAAAGTTTAATGTAGCCTTGATTTATAACTTTGATTTTCGTATATTTGTGTATTAAATCAAAAAAGACAAAATACTGATTTCTAATATTATGGCATATAATCCGACAACAGTAGCAAATTATTTTATCAAAGAACACAAAGCTGATGATATGACACCTATGAAGGTTATTAAGTTGACTTACTTATCATATTGTTGGTATTTAGCGTTGACCAAAACAAAATTGCTAAATGAAAAAGCAGTTGCTTGGGATTTTGGACCTGTATTCCCTTCATTATATCACAGCATCAAACAATTTGGAAAAACAACGATTAAAAAAGAAATACCAAGCCACGTAAAAGAAAAAATTACAGAAGAAGATAAAAAGTTTCTGAATAAAATTTGGTCTATGTACGGCAAATATGATGGAGTCTATTTGAGTGCTTTGACACATCAAATGGAAACACCTTGGCAAAAAGTTTATCGTAGGGGCTACAATTCAGAAATAAGCGATGACGATATTTTAGAACATTATGGTTCCAAATTAAAAATTGCCTCTTAAGTGAGTATTGATTTAAGTGCGCTTCCAGATCAATCAGAATTACCTGATTCAGAAAGTTTAGAAAAAGCGGAAAACAATACTGCAACATTAAACTCACATTTAAAACATGCTCAAATAAAAAGGTTTTTAGCCGACACCTCTTTAAGAACTGTTTTGGTCTATTTCTTTTCAATAGTAATTCTCCTTTGGCTAGCATCTGTAATGGTAGTTTTATTTCTAAACAATTCGATTGTTAAATTATCTGATAATGTGATGATTGTTTTGTTGACCACAACTACAATAAATGTGATTGGGATGATGTTAATTATATTGAGAAACTTATTTCCAGTACAACGCAAATAACTACACAATAATTAAAAGGCATCCCTAAAATGGGTGTTTTACTTTTTTTAAAATTTCTAAAAACTCATTTCTTTTAATCTCTTTTGCGCCTAAACTAGCCAAATGTTCACTGTAAATTTGACAATCTATTAATTGATAATTTTTATTTTTAACCAAATAAAAAAACGCCAATTTAGACGCGTTAGAAATTCTACTAAACATACTTTCTCCACAAAAAACAGCATTTATTTCTAATCCGTAAAGTCCGCCAACTAATTCTTTTTCTTTTTTGCAAGTGTCTAAAAACTTCCAAACTTCAATTGACTTTGCAATGCCTTTTTTATATAAACGAATGTATGCTTGTTCCATATCATTGGTAATCCAAGTTCCCAAACCATCATTTCTTTGAATATGTTTACAATTGAATATTACTTCCTCAAAAGCCTTATTTTCAGTGATTAAAAATTCATTTTTTTGAATGATTTTTCTCATTGACTTCGTTATTTTTAAATCTTCGGGAAACAATACCATTCTCTTTTCTGGGCAATACCAAACAATAGGTTCCCCTTCAGAAAACCAAGGGAAGATTCCATGTTGGTATGCGTATATCAATCTTTCCGATGACAAATCTCCACCCAAAGCAATAATGCCATTATTTGTAATACACTCATAAGGAGGAAATTCTATTTTTTCTGAAAGCCAAATCATTTAAAAAAATTCATCTATTCTCTATCTTCTATCGTTTTTATCTATTCTCCATTACCCCATTCTATCCAATCGCTAAAGTAACAAAATCTTAAAAAAGTGTTAATCCATAAAATAGGGGTGTTTAATAAAAATTAGTTCCTATTTTTGTGAACCTTTCGAAAACATAAGGATTATTTTATTTGAAAAATGCGAAAAAAGAAAAGAATTAAAACAAAAACAGAAAGATTTAAGTTGTTGCATAATTATTATTCAAGAACTGGTTTTTATATGTTTATTTGGGAAAGTTTAAAAAAAGCTTTCTGGCCTATTCTAGCCGTTGTTGTTGGTTTAGTACTCTTTAATAAATATGTATATAATATAAATGACGGCTTGCAAACCATCACAGAAACTTTCTCTAGACTTGGTGTTTTAATTACTTTTTTTATCTCTGAAACCTTACTAGGATTAATACCTCCTGAAATATTTATTGCTTGGACTAAAAAAACCGCAGAACCAATTTTAAACGTAACTATTTTAGCAACCTTATCGTATATTGGCGGATTACTTTCTTATTTTATTGGAAAAATGGCTTTAAAAATAAATGCTGTCAAACAATATTTAGAAGTAAAAATGGCAAGAAATCTTAAAAACACTCGTAAATGGGGAGGCTTTTTAATTTTAGTTGGTGCTTTATTACCATTGCCTTTTTCTATTGCTTGTTTGGCTGCAGGAATGATAAAATATCCATTTAAAAATGTTGCCTTTTTTGGATTGTTTCGTTTTGCAAGATTTGCTATTTATGCTTGGGCAATTTTTAAAGTAGTCCATTAAAAAATCACCGTATGGGATTAACAAACAATGATGTATTTAAAAAACTACGTGTTGCTCACAAACTGCGTGATACAGATATTATAGAAATCTGCGCATTGGTAGATTTTAAGGTAAGTAAAGGCGAATTAGGTGCTTTTTTTAGAAATGAAAATCATCCAAAATATATGGAATGTGGCGACCAAATTTTGCGTAATTTTTTAAATGGATTGATTATTCATCTTCGTGGACCAATGCCAGAAAAAAAGAAATAATTTTCTTTTTTTAGATTTCTAGACCGCTTCGCTTTTAGAATCAAGAACCAAGATGGAATTAGAATAAATGAAAAAAGTGCAATTTAAAAATTGCACTCTTTTTTGTTTTTGTACTTAATCCTACTTAAAACGGTAAATCGTCTGCTTCGGTTTCAGAAGTATCAGTTGCTGGTTGAAATTGATCTACTGGAGGCAGATTTTCAGGAGGTGTAGCTTGCGATAATTTTTCAATTTTCCAACCTTGTATAGCATTAAAATATTTTGCGACTCCCTCTGGATTAATCCACTCTCTACCACGTAAATTAATCGCTATTTTTACATCTTCTCCAACAGCATAATTATTTAATAAATCACATTTATCTTGAATAAATTCAACCATAATCATTTGCGGGTATTGTTCATCTGTTGTTACAACCACTTCTCTTTTCCTAAATCCATTTGCCCCAAAAGTCTGAACCTCACCAATTAATTTTATTTTACCAATAACTTCCATAATTTTTTTATTTAAATAACTCTCAAGCAAAGATATGTTTTTTTGTGATTTCTAAACCAACAAATTCAGGATGTTATTTCTCAAAGTTATCAACAGCATTTCCTGTTAAGGCAACGCTATTTCTTATTTTTGTTGGCGTTGTATCTACCAATACGTTTTTACAAATTCACAAATGACTTATATCGAAGAATAGTTTATATTTGTTTTTATGAGTTCTTTTAAAAAACCACTTTTATTTCGGCGAATTGCCATTTTTATTTCGTTTGTAATTGTCTCTTTAATTTTATGGAATACCTATATTTTCTTCCAAAAATTTAAAAAAGAAGAACGCGCAAAGATTGAAATCTACGCTTCTGCCATTGAAGAATTAGAAGAATTAACAGCAAAAGATTTAGAAGGAAGTGCTTCTCTCTTATTAAAAGTGATTGAAAACACAGAAAACATTCCTTTTATTTTAGTAAACGCAGATGGGTCTATAAAAGAATCTAACAATTTGGACTCCATAAAATCTTTAGATCCAAAATATTTAGAAATGCAATTGGCAAAAATGAAAGATGAAAATGAGCCCATTGAAATGAAATATTTAGGGACTACTGAATACATTTATTATAGAGATTCAGATTTATTAAATAAACTTACCTATTATCCATTAGCATTAATTTTAATTTTATTTCTTTTTCTTACCGTTATTTATATGTTCTTCAAGTCTAATAAAATTGCCGAACAAAACAAATTATGGACAGGAATGGCGAAGGAAACGGCACATCAAATAGGCACACCATTGTCTTCACTTTTAGGTTGGATAGCCATTTTAAAAATGGAAACTGTCAACACAAAATATGTTGAAGAAATTGAAAAAGATGTATATAGATTGAATACCATTGCCAATCGGTTTTCTAAAATTGGTTCCGTTCCAGAGTTAAAAAAAGAAAATATTATTTCTATTACAAAAACGGCTTTTGATTATTTAGAATCTAGAAGTTCTAAACAAATTTCTTTTTCTTTTTCTACTTCAGAAGATGCAATGTATTCACGTTTAAATACTGAACTTTTTGGTTGGGTTATAGAAAACCTTATTAAAAATGCAATTGATGCAATGCAAGGAAAAGGGGCTTTGCATGTAACGATTGAAAATACACAAAAAAAAGTAAAAATTATAGTTTCTGACACGGGAAAAGGAATTCCGAAATCACAATTCAAACAAATATTTAAACCTGGATTTACAACAAAAAAACGAGGTTGGGGCTTGGGTTTATCACTTTCTAAACGTATTATTGAAGATTATCACAAAGGAAAAATTTATGTACAAAAGTCTGAAATAGGTAAGGGGACTACATTCCAAATTTTATTAGATAAGGCTACATAAAAAATACGTCTTAAATATGGCTTTGTCTTTGGTAATATATGCCTCTCTAGCCGTCCCGTTTATCTCCCTGCAAGGGTCGCAGCATTATTAATTTGTTTTGTGTGAGACCCTTGCAGGGAGACAAACAAAATGGATAGAAAACGACAGAAAAAACAGGATGAAAAAACAAGAAATTTTAATAAGAAAAGTACATATACTCAAAACTCTTTTTCAGTAATATTTATGGTTTTAGAATATTTAGAAAGTAGTGTTTCTAAAACCTTTTTGTCTTTGTTGATATAAAACTGATGCTTTTCTATCTTATCTTCTTTATTTAAAAGATTATTTGATTCCAAAACATTTTTTGTCTGTTTTGCTACGGCTTCTCCAGAATCTATAATTTTGATTTTATGACCCACTATTTTTCTTATTTGAGGAATTAAATAAGGATAATGTGTACAACCCAAAACCAAACAATCGATGTTTTCGTCTGTCAAAGGTTGGATATATGTTTTGAGTAACTCTGTAGTTTTTGCCGAATGTAGTTTTCCCTCTTCAATCAGTTCAACCAGTCCTTTCCCTACCGTTTCTTTTATAACGATCTTTTTATTGATTGTATTTGAAGTTTCTTCAAACAGTGTACTATTAAGAGTTCCTTTTGTGGCAAGAATTCCAATCCTATTTGTTTTGGTTTTTAAGGAAGCAGGTTTAATGGCGGGTTCTATTCCAATAAAAGGAACATTGTATGTTTCTCTTAAAAATTGAATTGCATTTGTAGTTGCTGTATTACAAGCCACTACTATTAACTTACAATTTTGAGCCAGTAAAAACTCCGTGTTTTTTATGGCTAAATTAATAATTTCTTTTTTTGATTTTTGTCCATAAGGAGCATTTTTACTATCAGAAAGATATAGTGTATTTTCTAAAGGTAAAAGAGCTGAAATTTCTTTCCATATAGATGTTCCTCCCACACCCGAATCGAAGATACCAATAGGAAAATGAGTTGATTGCATTTGTTGTTTTTTAGTGTATGACAAAAATTATTTATTTCTAGAGATTGGTAACTATACAAGATGTTGAATAGGATGATTAATACATAAAACCAAATAAATATAAGGGAATCGTATTTAAGCCACCAACCTCTATATCATCTCTTACAACAAAACCATTTTTTATTCCTTTTATTTGTTTTGTATCTTTATTTCTTCCACCAATTTCAAAAGTATATTTTTTATTGATGATAAAATCGCCTTTTTCCGCCAAATGAATTTTGTGCAAATGTTTCATTTGGTTTGCAAAAAACGTTTCACGTAATGTGCCAATTTCTGCTTGTTGTTTTGCTAAAGCGAAAATCAAATTCGTATTGTTCAAATACAATTTTTCTGGTTTTGTAAGTGCGCCAACACCTTTTGTGGGTTTAAAAAGTTCTAGTACCAAATCTGCTCTGTTTAGCAATTTTATAGCATTAATTAAAAATGTTCTGTTAATGCCTAAACGCTCACTTAATTTTTTAATATTTGGGGTAAAAGGAACACTTTGTGCAATGGCAACTAATAATTTTTTTATTTTTCTGCTATCTTCATAGGTAATATTTTCTACAGCATTTAAGTCAGATTCTATAATTAAATTTATTGTCCGAATTAATTTGAACTCATAACTTTCTACATCTTCTAAGAAATATGGGTAGTTTCCATATTCTAAATATTCTTTAAAATATTTTAAAGGAGTCTTTATTTCTTTATTAATTTTTCTACTTATTTTTTTATGATTTTTTAAAATATCATCCAAACTAAATATGGGTAATTCTTTTCCAAGTTTAAAATGAATAAACTCTCTAAAAGACAATTCTTTTAAATAATAAGAAACAACTCTTCTACTTAAATCTGATTCTCCTTTGTAAATTTCTAACATTGAAGAAGAAGTAAAAACGGTTTTCAAATTAGGAAATTGATCATAAATTAGTTTTATTTCACGTGACCAATTGGGGTATTTATGAACTTCATCTAAAAACAAATGTGTACCACCTTGTTGTACAAATTCTTCTGCTAAATCGACCAAGTTATTTTCTAAAAAATATAAATTATCTAAAGAAGCATATAAAGGTTGAGTGCCTTTTGGCAAATAAAATTTTATTTGTTGTAATAAAAGTGTTGTCTTGCCAGAACCTCTTGCTCCTTTTATAGCAATTAATCTGTTAGACCAATTTATTTTGGTTATCAAATAGCGTTCTTTTGTAAAAAGATTTGCTAAAAACACCTCTTGAAGTGAAAATAATTTATTCATAATTGTTATTTAAAAAAACAAATATATATAAAAATTGTTATTTAAAATAACATTTTTTAATTAAAAGTGTTATTGAATAAAACAATAAAGCTCTTCTCCTATTTTAAAACTGAAAGATTTTTCACTTCTTCAGAAGAAATAACAGATTGTGAAAAACAATCAAAAAAGAACTATTATTTTTTTCCAATAAAGAAAAACGAAAGTTGATTTAATTTTTAGCGAACTTTTTTGTCAAGAAAAAAATGGGTCATCTGATAAATACTTTGTTACAAGTACACTAGTTTTTACGTTATAGTTATAAAATGAACAAAACAGATTTTAAAATAACCGTATTTTCATTATCAGAAAGATTGTTCCCAATGGTAGCGCGTATGCTTGGAGATACTTTTAGCACAGAAGATGCTATTCAGGATATTATGATGAAACTCTGGGAAAAGCGTACAAAAATCCAAAATCATCAAAATATTAAAGGATTGGTTTTTTTAACAGCAAGAAATCATTGTATAGATATTTTAAGAAAAAAACAAAAACGTGTAAGTGATTCATCTAATTATTTAAAAAATATAACGTCAAATAACAATGATGATATACAATGGAATGAGCTGAATAAAATTATAAATCAAATTCTAAAAGACATCCCAAAACAGCAAAAAGAAGTGTTTATTTTAAGAGATATTGACGGTTGTGAATTCTCTGAAATAGCAACAATGTTAGAAATTAAAATAACACATGTGCGGGTTTTATTATCTAGGGCAAGAAAACAAATTGGTGAAACATTGGAAAACAACTATCATTATGAGAGAGGAGCATATTAAACAACTTTATAAAAAATACAAATTGGGTGAAACTTCTTTAGAAGAGGAAGAAATTTTATTTGGTAATACCGAGAAAATCGATTTGCAATTTTCTGAACTATCAACGTTCGTCAAAAAAAGTAAAAAAGAAGTTCCCCGTAATTTCAATTCTAAACTTTGGAATTCTTTTGAAAAAGAACAGCAAAAAAAATCGAGGTTTAAAATTGGCGTTCTGTCTGGTATTGCAGCATCCTTGCTTTTAATGATTATCTTATACAATAATCATTCAATAAAAAGTGATTATCAACAAAAGGAAGTTCTCTTAAACGAAGTAAAAGGTATGTTTGAAACTAATGAGGAAAGCACTTATCGTCTTATTGTTGAAAACGACCTTATTGCAATATATACAAAAGAATAATCGATAAAAACAATAACCATAAATAATAAAAAAATGAAAAAAACAGTATCAATTATCTGTCTATTCCTATTTTCAACTAGCTTGATTCATGGGCAAGAAGTAAAAAAAGAAAACGATAAATTGTATGTAAAAGTAAAAGATGACGCTAAACCAGACATCTATGTAGATGGAAAAAAGTTCGATTTTCCTATGGAATTGATTGACCAAAGTAAAATTAAAGCTGTCTTTGTAATTAAAAATGAAGAGGCAATTAAAAAATACAATGCGCCAAATGGTGTTATTTTAATTACCACAAAAAAGAATGTTGATTTAGATGTTTCTAAAATAAAAAGCGATAACATTGATTTAGGTAAAAACAAACCCACTATCATTATTGATGGTAAAGTTACAAGTTATAAAATTCTTAAAGGTTTGACTCCAGATAAAATTGAAAAAATGGAAGTTATAAAAGGTGAGAAAGCAATTAAGAAATACAACTCCCCTAATGGCGTAATTTTAATTACTACCAAAAAGTAAGTAAGAATTTAAATTTCTTTAAAAACCTAATCAAGAAGTATCTAATTGCTTTTTTGGTTACGGTTTTTAATTTCTTGCAACTTCATGAAATACAATGGTAAAATTTATTTTTTCGTAACAAAATTATATAAGTTTTCAATAATAGTTTCTAATTCTTTATTGGATTATTGATAATCAATATCTTGAATGTCATTGAAAGGTTTTTCAGCAAAGCCTAAGTAGTTGCGAAGATTTTTGTAAGTAGGCTAGAAGAAGCAAGCAATTGATTTTACACGACTTTGTTAGACAACATTTTTAATTCCGTGCTTGTTCAATTCCTTCCTTCCAAGCATCAAGAATATCTTTATAATTCCTAGTTAATAAACTTTCATTCACAGTAAATTTCACAATTCCTTTATCATTGGCTCTTCCTAACCAAATATTATGCTCATTGTATAGAAATATGGCAAGTTTTTTTAAGCTTATTTCATTACTTAATGTTAAATCATAAATATTAGTACCATTTTTTAAACTAGTTATACTAATGCCATTTAACTTATTCAGTGCCGTAATTATTTTTTCAGATTTCATAACAACTTCATCCCATCGCTCATTAATACCTTCTAAATAATGCAACGCCATTGATGTATTATTCCAACTTTGAAATACAGTTCCTCCAAGTATTTTTATTTGATGTGATATTTGTTCAATGATTTTTGCATCCCCACATAGTATTGCTCCACCAGCTGCATTTAAATGTTTATATAGAGAAATATAAACCGTATCAAAATATGAAGCGTATTTTGAAAGTGAGATATTGTTGAAAGCAGACGCTATATGAATTCGTGCACCGTCTAAATGCATTTTGTAATTATTTTTTTTGCAATAGTTTGAAATGTTCTTTATCACATCTATTGGCACAAAAGTTCCGTCAGCACGCCTAACAGGGTTTTCAATCACTACTGTTCCTAAACCACTTTTAAAAACTTCATTATTATTTATATAGTCAATTGTACTTTTTAAATCAGTTATATCAAAATATGACTTTCCTTTTCCAACGGGAATCAGTCTTTTATTATGAAGGCTTTGGGCTGCGTCAGCTTCATCTCTAAAAATATGTGAGTTTTCAGGCACTATGACTTTAGTGTTGTTTTCATTAAGCAACTTAATTGCTAATTGATTGGCCATTGTACCAGTAGGAAGATAAATGGCTTTTTCTTTACCAGTTATTTTTGCAAACTCCTCTTCAATTAATTTTGTTGCGCCACCATCTCCATAAAAATCAGGTTCAATGGGTTTCTTTTTATTTATTTCTTGAAGTTTTTTAAGATATTCGTTGGGTGAGAATGCTAGTCCGTCGTAAATAAAATTAACAGGTAATTGAGTTTCAGCGTGTGCTTCATCAATAATTTTTTCAAACGACATTGCATTTGAGTCAATCGTGGGAAATAAAAAAGGAACTGTTGATAGACTACATTTTTTAAGAAAATCTCTTCTATTATTTTGTTTTTTTATTTTCTTCATTTTGTTTTTTTAAATGCTGCCTAATGGTTTTGTGGTCGAGTAGGTAAAGGGTCTTTCACCCTAAACCTCTCATGAAACCGTGCTTGAAAGTCTCCCTTCACACGGCTCTTATAATACAAATCTACGCAATTACATTAATAAAAGAATATGCTTATTCGTAAAACGATCTTTAAACGATTGTTTATCAAGCTCTTTTAGTATTTTCATCTTGTTTGATTTTGAATACAATTTACAAAATAAAATACCTTCTAAAAATTGCATTTACTAATTGAACTTAAGTAACCCTATCTTAAAAATCCATTTTAAAACTAATAGAAACCTCTCCTGTTTCTTTATTCACATTTACCTTTGGTTTTGTTGTATTTTCTACACTTTTTCCTGAACTCATGGCATAAATTCCTGTTAAAAATTCCATTCCTTTGGTCATTACTTCTTCCATTTGTTCAAAGTTTGTTTCTTGTTTTTGAGCAGGTTCTTCTATTTTTTCTGTTGTTTCTGTTGTTTGTGTCGTTTCGCTTATTTCTGAAAGTTGCTCTTGCAATTCCTCTTCTAAAGTGATTTCTTCCTCATTTTCAACGCTATCAAATGCGTCTTCTTTAATAACCTCTTCAAGTTGCTTTATAAATTGTGATTTTCCTTTTTCAGAAAAATCAACCTCATCTGTTGTACTTCCAGTGTTCAGAACACCTTCAAATAAGTTTTGTTTTAGCAATAATCCTGTTGCAATTTTCATTTCAATAGAATCATAAGAGAGTAAATTAAAAACATATAATTTTTGTTTTTGCTGCCCAATTCTGTCTATTCTTCCTATTCGTTGATTTTTTTTGGCAGGATTCCAAGGAAGCTCAAAATTTATAACCGTATCAGCCACTTGAAGATTGAGTCCTGCACCTCCAGATTCACTAGATAGAAAAACGCTACAATCAGGATTGTTTTCAAATTCTTTAATAAGGTTCCCTCTCTTTTTTACAGGCACTTTTCCTGTCAATGTCGTAAAAGTAATCCCTTCTTTTGTCAGCATTTCGCCAATCAACTTTAGCATTGTTACCCATTCAGAAAATATAATCACTTTTCTATTGGTGGTTTTAATGGCTAATTTCTCTAGCAAGATGTCTTTTAGTTCTATCAGTTTTGGTGAGTGATGGCTCTCTTTATCAATCAAATAAGTAGAATCACACACCATACGCATATTGGTCAATAAGTGCATTAGCTTTTGCCAATCATACGTAGTTTTAAATTTTTTCCTCAAAATATTAGCAATTCCTCTTGCAAAACTTCCATGCAATCCTGCTTGCTCATCAGATAGACTTACGTATACATTTTTTTGAATAACGTTGGGCAATTGTTCAAAAACTTCTTGTTTTTCTCTTCTAATAAGTATGGAGCCTAAACGATTTTTTAAGTTTTGTAAATTGTAATATCCACTAATTTTGTTTTTATATTTTGTGTCAAAAATGCAATGTTGGTATGAAAATTCCCATTGAGGAGTTAAAAAATTCGGGTCTATAAATTGCACAATAGAGTATAAATCTAACAACTTGTTTTCTAGCGGAGTACCTGTAATGACTAGCGCATGTTTCTTTTGAATAGCTTTTACAGCATTTGCCGTTTGTGTTTCGTAATTTTTAATTTTTTGTGCTTCGTCTAATATTACAAAATCGTATTGTGCTTTGTTTATGGTAGATAAATCTCGCAACACCGTTTCATAATTGATGATATGAAAAAAACTGCTGTCTGTTGCGTATAATTTATTTCTCTCTTCAGGAAACCCTTCTACCACAATTGCCTTTTCGTCGGTAAACTTTGCAATTTCATTTTTCCATTGATGTTTTACGGATGCAGGACAGATGACCAATACTTTTTTGAAATTGAAAATATCTTTTTTAAGAATGGCCGTTGCAATGGCTTGTAATGTTTTTCCAAGACCCATTTCATCGGCTATAATAACTCCTTTTTTAAATACGGAAAAAGCAACTCCTTCTTTTTGATATGGATATAAGGTTGCATTGATTGAGGAATACTCTAAAACACTTTGTTTTTCTATTTGTTGCAGTTCATTATTTTCAAAAAAGATTTCTATTTTTTCAAAAACTTCTTTTCTTATTTTTATCCGATGAAAATCTCTTGAAGCATGTATAAAAGAAAAAAACAACGCTATTTTAGAGTCTTCTATATAATTTTTATCACCAAAATAAGAGTTCAATAATTGGTGTTCCTCTTCTTCTAAAGTATCTGGAAAATACCACGATATTTTATAATCATTTAAAGGGTCTGTATAAATTTCTATAAAAGGATATTTTTTTGTTAACCTATTTTTCTTGCTAGAATTTTCTTCTAAATAGTTGAACAGAAATAGAATATGTTTTGTAGTTCCTAATTTATTGGTTTTCCAATCAATGTTATTAATATATCCCGTTTTGTTTTCAAAATCACGAAGCGTTATGGTATATGTTTTTCCTTTTTCATTAATCAGCGTATGTTCCCCATATAAATTATCTGCCAATTGTACTTTGTAATCTGCTTTTTTCGCCCTGTCCAAACGCTCTTGCAGCACTCTTCTTCGCATACCTTCTCGGGTATATTTTAATCCTTCAGAAAGTGTTTCTTTATTTAAAGTATTTTCAATTAAATATAAGGCAACCAAGCTATATACCTCCCATTCTTCAAACTGTCCATCTATTTTTGAATATATATGACCCTCCTCATGAAGCTCATCTTCGTCAATATCTTCAACGTCTTCTTCGTCTCTAAAATCCTCATCTCTAATAATTTCGACAATAATCTCTTCTTCATTCTCATTTTCAATTAGAGTTGTAATTTTTTCTTTTCCTTGAGATAATATAACGTGATTATATTGATTAAAAAGTAATTTTGCTTTATCAATGTCATTAACAGATAATAGTTCATTTTCTTGAATAGCATTGATAGTTTGTTTTACTAATTGAAGCATTTTGGTTTGTTTTTAAAAGTGGATAAGGAGAAAATAATTTTACTAAATCAAAAGAATTCGTTTTTAGGGTGCGTACAGTTTAGTAAAAAAACAAATTTTTTAGGGGTTTATTCATAAAACAAAGATACTAGATTTTATACTTGAAAAACACTATTTGATACCTTTCAATGAGTAAAGCTAAAAAATCACATTTTCAAATAAAAATCTTTTGTCAATGCAATATAGGCTTCTGTATATTGGTGGCGGGTCGTTTCTATCGTTAAATTTTCTTCAATGATTTGTTTTTGTTGAAAAGAAAATTCTAATAAACTTCTTTTTATTTCTGATGATGGGTTTCCTTGTACTCTGCAAATTTTATTCAAAAAAAGAAAGTTATTTTTTGCTAAAGCAATAAATATTTCTTCTTCTTTAAAAGGAATAATAACCGTAAATTTTCCTTCTTTAGATAATATTTTTACAACTCCAGTGATTAGCTCTTTAAAGGCTAATGAGGATGTAAAACGGGCTTTGTTTCTCGCTTCATTTTCGGTTTTAAAATCATCTGTATAAAAAGGTGGATTCGAAATGATTACATCGTAGGTTTCTTTTTCTTCAAATATTTCATCAGCAAATTCTTGAAAAGTGGTGTGATAGCAATACAACCGATCTGCCCAGTCTGATTGTTCAAAATTTTCGACAGTTTGTTCGTAGCTATTTTTATCAACTTCAACGGCATCAATAGTCGTAGCATCTGTACGTTGTGCCATCATTAAAGAAACAATTCCTGTTCCAGAACCAATGTCTAAAATACTATTGGAAAGGTTGTTTACAGAAGTCCACGCACCTAACAAAACAGCATCGGTTCCCACTTTCATTGCGGTTTTATCTTGGTGAATAACAAATTTTTTAAATTGGAAAGGTTTTTGGCTGATGAGAATATCTTTTTAAAGTGCTATTGCAAATTTAGTAGAATTTGTGTTTTAAACTACTTATTTCTAAGCCCAAGTAGTGCTTTTAAATCTTCTTTATCGGTTTTTAACTCTGCAATTTTATTTTCTAATGCTTCAATTATTTTATCTTTTTCATCACATTTTTTGCAAATTTGCTTATATTCTAAATATGATTTTGACTCTTCAACAACATTTTCTTGATAAGGAATTACTCTTTTTGCATTTCCAGCCAACAACCAATGCAAATCTACTTCAGGATATTTAGTAATTATATTTACAATAGCATTAGAATTTAATGGGGTTTCTTTGGCTTTTCCTCTAAAGCTAGCCGAAGTCATACCGATGCTTTTAAAAAAAGCCTCCTTACTAATTGACTGACGTTCAGCAATTTCTACAACCCTATCTTTGATGCTTGTAAATTTATTTTTCATTTTTATTGTTCTGTAAATATATTTATGTAAATTGTGCATCACAAAACGGTAACAATATAACAACAATTATTATAATGTCAAACAACAATTACTATGATTACAGGGTCAGAACAAAAACAATTGAAAGCCCTTTTCCAAGGGCGTTATACTGAAGGTGTTTTAAAAATTTTGTCAAACAAAAATATTTGCAATAGAAATGGCGACCCTCATAATGCAAAATACATCAGAATGGTTTTTCAAGGAATAAGAAAAAATGCGGATATAGAATCTGCAATATGGGAATTAGCAACGATTAGAAAAAAAGAATTAGAGTATCAAAAATTACAAAAAACAAAAGTTTTATATTGAACTTAAAACGGCAAAAAGGGATTAGGGGAATTTTTTAGCCAATTAAAAAAAATGAAATAAATTTATCTCAAAAGAATTTTTTTAAAAATCCTAAAGCCTATCTGCTTTGAGTATATTAAATAATTAGAGTTATGTTTTTATGGGGGAAACATACTTTATGCAACCAAGGTGGTTTTGTAATGAAACTGCCTTGGTTAATTTAATTCTTATACGATTACTCTCTATCAAATCTTCATTTAAAAGAATCTAATTTAGATTTTCTTTGCAATTTTCCTTGCTTCTTTGGAGTTATTTTTTTTAGTACAAAGTGCCTAAATTGTATATTTGCGGTGTTTAAGTTGTATTTACGCAATGCAATTTAAACAGTGTAAAATATGAAACAAAAAAAATACTTTATTACAGGCATTTCTACTGAAGTTGGTAAAACCATTGCTTCGGCAATTATAACAGAAACCTTAAAAGCTGATTATTGGAAACCAATACAAGCTGGAGATTTAGACAACTGCGATACTAAAAAAGTGGAACGATTGGTTTCTAATCAAAAGTCAAAATTTCATCCAAATTCGTATGCTTTGCAAACTCCAATGAGTCCACATGCAGCTGCAGCAATAGACGGAATTACCATCGATTTAAAAAAAATAAAAGCACCAAAAACCACCAATCATTTAGTGATTGAAGGTGCTGGCGGATTGTTAGTTCCGTTAAATGACACAGCTACTATTTTAGATATTATACAACCTGATTATAAGGTAATTGTAGTTTCTCGTCATTATTTAGGAAGTATAAATCATACGCTTTTAACGGTAAAAAATTTACAGGAAAAAGGATTTGATGTGTCTATTATTTTCTCTGGAAACGAGCATACATCCACAGAAAAAATTATTAAAAAAATGACAGCTATACCCGTAATTGGACGCATTGAAGAAGAGCCTTATTTTGATAAAAATGTGATTAAAGAATATGCAGGAAAATTTAAAGAAACTTTATAGATGAAAACACTACATATAGATTCGATAAAAATATCAGATAACGATGAGTTATTATATAAAGAACATCATATTACGCCTTATGTTGTATCATTAATGGATAAATTGTATTCTGAAATACCAAAAGGTAAGGACAGCACCTTAAAAAGGTTAACAAAATACATCAATCAGTTTCCTAAAGTACCTGTTCTTAAAAACTATTTAAGTTCATTTTATGCTCAAAAAGGAAACGTAGAAAAGGCACATAAAATTAATGAAATCATTCTTAAAGAACATCCTAATTATTTATTTGGTAAATTAACTTATGCACTATATTTGATGAATAATGATAACTATGAGGATGTGCCAAAGGTTTTAGGAGAGTCCTTATTATTACACGAATTATATCCAGAAAGAAATGAATTTTTACTTACTGAAGTGTTTTCTTATTATACAATTACCATTAGATATTTATATCATATAGATAAAGATGAGGAAGCAGATGTAAGGCTTGAAGTTTTAAAAGAAATTGAACCAAACCACCATAAGTTAGAGGAAGCTACACTTTACAAGACAGAATATGTTTTCAAAAAAGCTGCTTTACAATTTGATATTGAAAAAGAAAGAATAATCAGCGTAAAAGGAAAAGATAGAAGAAGTCATTTACAAACTACTAAACCACCAACATTTCATTTTCCAAAACAAATAGGGTATCTATATTCTACAGATTTGCACAATATGGATGAAAGCTTACTCACAGAATTAGAAAGTTTAGATAGAAAAAAATTAGTAGAAGATTTAATCACTGTTTTGTACGATTCTATCTACAGATTCGACTATTTTTCAGAAAGTTATGAAGATGATTCTGAAACTTATTTTCCTATACATGCTTTTCTAATTTTGATGTATTTAAAAGATGATTCCATTTTAGATGTTATATTAGAAATATATAGACAAGATCACAACTATATAGAGTTTTGGTTTGGGTATGAATCATCAGAATATTTAGTTCCTGTTTTATATCATATAGATAAAAATATTGAGGACACTTTAATTTCTTTTTTAAAAGAAGAAAATATTTTTGCGCTTAATAAAAGTGAAATCCATTCAGCTCTTTTAGCACGAATCATTTATAAAAAAACCTTATCAAAAGAAGAAGCATTATCTAAAATAGAAGAGATTTTAGATTTCCTTATTGCCAATCATAAAAATGAAAACATTTTAGACACCGAATTAAATGCGTTTATAATTGCAGATTTAATGGATTATGGAGAAAGGAAAACTTTACCAAAAATAAAAAAGTTATTTGATTTAGGAATTGTAGAATTTGGTATTTGTGGAACTTTTAAAGATGTTGAAGAAGAAATTAATAAAGGTGGAAGATTTAATAAAACTTTCAAAGAATACAATTCCATTAAAGAAGTTTACAACTCCTTTTTTAGTCCCAGAAACAACTTTACATTACCCGAAAGTAATTTTGAAGAAGAAGATAAATACGATAACATTTCTTCTACATATCCTGTATCGTCAAAAAAAATAGGAAGAAATGAACCTTGTCCTTGTGGAAGCGGCAAGAAATATAAAAAATGTTGTTTGTAAAGGGTTTAGTTTACAGTCACAGTATTCAGTCGCAGTTTGCAGTCACAGTTTTCAATCAAAAAACTTTGCGGTTAAAGAACTTTATTTGAATATTGAAACGAAATTGAGACTGACACTGCGACTGAAAACCGATTTATATATTTTTAATTCTTCGATAAAGGTTTACAATTGTTTCCATTAAATTCGCAGTAGAATCAATTAAAGAAATGACCTTACAAGAAAGAGACAAAAAACACCTTTGGCATCCACTAACACAGCACAAATTATACCCAAATCATATTGCCATTACTAGCGCAAAAGAAGCGTTGTTGTTTGATGAAAAAGGCAATGAATATATAGACGGAATTGCCTCTTGGTACACCTGTATGTATGGGCATTGCAATGAATACATTACCAACAAAGTGTATGCCCAAATGCAACAGTTAGATCATGTTGTTTTTTCAGGATTTACACATGAACCCGCCATAAAATTATCAGAAGAACTCATTAAAATTTTACCTAAAAATCAAGAGAAAATCTTCTTTTCAGACAATGGTTCTACTACTGTGGATGTTGCCATAAAAATGGCATTGCAATATCATTTTAATCAAGGCGAAAAAAGAGGAAAACTCATTGCTTTAGAAGATGGTTTTCATGGAGATACTTTTGGGGCTATGTCCGTTTCAGGATTATCAGTGTATAATGGTCCTTTTGAAGATTTTTTTATAGATGTCAGTAGAATTCCTGTTCCAACACAAGAGAATTTTAATACCGTAAAAACCGAATTCGAAAAACTAATTACAGAAAATAAAGTAGCTGCTTTTATCTACGAACCTTTAGTACAAGGAGCTGCAGCTATGAAAATGTTTGATGCTAACTTATTAGACGAACTTTTAGCCATTGCAAAAAAACACAATGTATTAACCATTGCAGATGAAGTAATGACAGGTTTTGGAAAAACGGGCAAAAACTTTGCTTCTGAATATTTAGAAAATCAACCTGATATTATTTGTCTGTCAAAATCGTTAACTGCGGGTTTGGTGCCTATGGCAATTACAAGTTGTACGCAAAAAGTGTATGATGCTTTTTTAAGTGATGCTATTGACAAAGGTTTTTTTCATGGTCATACCTATTCTGCAAATCCAACTTCTTGTACAGCAGCTTTGGCAGGAATTGAATTGTTAAACTCCGCTGAAATTCAGCATAATATTCATAGAATTATAAAATCGCATCAAGCATTTGATGCAAAAATTAGAAATCATCCCAAGGTAAAAACCACACGTCAGTTAGGGATTATTTACGCATTGGATATAAATATAACAATGGATCGTTATGGCAATTTGCGCAATAAACTCTTCGCCTTTTTTATGGAAAACGGTGTTTGTTTACGTCCGCTAGGAAATACCATTTACATTTTAGCTCCTTATATAATTACAGATGTTCAACTGCAAAAAGTGTATCAAACTATAGAAGATGCTTTGGCAATTATTTAAGGTCAAAATCTTTACTACGGATGTTTTTTCTAATCAAATACAATCCTATAAAAGTAATAAAACCATTTAATGGTAAAATCTCCCAATGAAATTGATAGGTACCAATAATACTTTCTGGTAATGAGGTGATTACAAAACTTAATACAATAGAAAGTAGCGCAACTATCCACGCATAATTGTCTTTTATTTTATGTTTTGTAAGAATGCCAAAAGCAAATAAACCTAGCAAAGGTCCATAGGTATAAGTGGCAAATTTGAATAAATTACTAACCACATTCCCTTCAAGATTATTAAACAAAATAACAACCAATACTAATACAACAGAAACGCCAATATGCACTTTTTTACGAAGCGGTTTTTGCTGTTCTTTTGCCTTTTTTTCTATTCCTAAAAAATCTATAGAAAATGAAGTTGTTAAAGAAGTTAAGGCAGAATCTGCACTTGAATATGCCGCTGCAATTAAACCTATAATAAATGTGATGGCTACAGAAGTCCCTAAATTTTGATTCATCGCTATTTCTGGAAACAATAAATCAGTTCTTATACGCCCGTCAACAACAGGAATTTCTAAACCCATTTTTTCTGAATAGATAAATAATAATGCTCCTAATGATAGAAAGAAAAAATTTACAACGACTACCAAAATAGCCATAGTGGTCATATTTTTTTGTGCTTCTTTGTTGTTTTTGCAAGTCAAGTTTTTTTGCATCATATCTTGGTCTAAACCTGTCATAGCAACTGCAATAAAAATACCACCAATAAAATATTTCCAGAAATAGGTGTTAGCATTTATATCATCAAAAAAGAAAATTTGTCCCTTGGTTGCAAACTCATCAGAATTTAAAAACTCCAGAAAAGACCAATCTAGTTTTTGGTTGATGAAATAAATAGACAATCCAACGGCAACCAACATTGCTAAAGTTTGTAAAGTATCTGTCCAAACAATGGTTTTTATACCACCTCTAAACGTATAAATCCAAATGAGAAGAATAGAAATAATTACTGTAATTTCAAACGGAATTCCAATTTCTTCAAAAACAATATATTGCATTGCCAAGGCAACTAAAAACAAACGAAATGAAGCTCCTGTTACTCTTGAAAGTAGAAAAAAGAAAGCTCCAGTTTTATAACTTATGATACCAAAACGTTGTTCTAAATATTGGTAAATTGATGTTATATTCAACCTATAATATAAAGGAAGTAGCATAAAAACAATGATTAAATATCCTACAAAAAACCCGAAAACACCTTGCATATAAGCAAATTGTTGGCTGTCAATCATCCCTGGAACAGAAATAAAAGTAACTCCAGAAAGTGAAGCACCTATCATTCCAAATGCCACTAAATACCAAGGGGAACTTTTTTTCGCCTTAAAAAAAACTTCATTCGAATCGTCTTTTCCAGTGAAATAGGATATTAAAATTAATACAACAAAATAGGCTAGGATAAGTAATAAAATATGAAAAGGTTGCATTTGTAGAATTTATGATTTTAGATGTACGAATATAGTATTTTTGGAAAAGAGAGAAAAAATAGAGAAGAGAGAAAAGACTTGTCTATTTTCTCTTCTTCTTTGATCTCTTCTCTAATTTCCCCTCTTCTTTTTTCTCTT
>JBMYWO010000018.1:0-225 GCA_049607505.1 Polaribacter sp. | reverse complement strand
TCACAAAAATCGTATTTCATAAATCTAAAATTGTAAATTTGCTAACTGTGGATTTTTCATCAAAATTATTAGAAAATGCAGTACATGAAGTTTCGCTTTTGCCAGGTATTGGTAAGCGAACTGCGCTGCGTTTGGTCTTACATTTGTTAAAACAACCGCTTGAAAACACAACCTATTTATCGGAAGCGTTGTTGCATGTTAGAAATGATATAAAATCATGTGAAA
>JBMYWO010000017.1:0-26604 GCA_049607505.1 Polaribacter sp. | reverse complement strand
GTTCTGCTGTAACGTGGAAATATCCGAGTTGTGTGTTAAAGGGAAATAATTCTGTGGGCGAATTTTATTCGATTGCCGTAACCAATCATTTTCAGCAAGCAGATACAGGCACAAAAATGATTCACCTAGGGAAAAACACAAAATCTACAATTATCTCTAAAGGAATTTCCGCAGGAAAATCACAAAACTCATACAGAGGTTTAGTACAGATAAATTCAAGAGCAGAAAACGCTCGTAATTTTTCTCAATGTGATTCTTTATTAATGGGAAATGAATGTGGCGCGCACACGTTTCCATACATAGAAGCAAAAAATAAATCAGCACAAATAGAACACGAAGCAACCACCAGTAAAATTGGTGAAGATCAATTGTTTTATTGCAATCAACGTGGAATTGATACCGAAAAAGTCATCGCCTTAATTGTAAACGGATTTAGCAAGGAAGTATTAAATAAATTACCAATGGAATTTGCTGTGGAAGCGCAGAAATTGTTAGAAATTAGTTTGGAAGGAAGTGTGGGGTAGGGAAATGTTTCAGGTTTCAAGGTTTCAAAGTTGTGGGTGGTTGGTTTGTTATTGTGACAAAGGAAAGTGAGTAAAAATAATTTATGAAACAATTAATGGAGAGTAAGATTCAAATTTAGTGAGTATAACATAGAACTTAAAGTATATAAAACAAATATCGAATTGTTTATGTATAGTTTTGAATTTAATAAAGTAACAATGCTTACAAAAACCAAAATATTAAAAACACTTCAACAGAAAAAAGGGCTTTTAGCAAAATATGGTGTTAAAAGTATTGGTTTGTTTGGTTCTTATTCAAGAGACTTACAAAAAGAAGATAGCGATATAGATATTTTAGTAGATTTCTACTCCAAAGAAGAAACTTATGATAATTTATTACATATTTATGACGTATTAGAAAATTTGTTTAGCAATAAAAAAATAGACATCGTAACCAAAAGAGGATTAAGTAAATATTTAGGCAATTATATTTTAAAAGAAACCATTTATGCCTAAACAATCTGTAGAAATATTAAAGCATATTTTAGATGAATGTACTTATATTCAAGATACAATTACAAATAAAATATCTTTTAATGATTTTATAGAAAGTGAAACTCTAAAAAGAGCCATTACAAGAAGTCTTGAAATTATTGGAGAAGCCACAAAGAAAATTCCAGCTGATATAAAATATAAGTGGAAAGATATTGAATGGAAAAGTATGGCTGGAATGAGGGATAAATTAGTTCACGATTATTTTGGTGTAAACTATGCTATTGTTTGGGACGTTGTAATAAATAAAATCCCAAACTTAACACAGCAAATTAAAAATGTAATAACGTTAGAGTCGAAAAAATGATAAAAAATACACTATGCTTACTTCTTGCAATTAGTATTGTAAGTTGCAAAAAATCAGAAAAAAAAGTTGAAGAAACCGCAAAACCCAAAGTAAAATTATATCAATTGGCAGGTGGTTCTATTTTGGTAAATAAACTAGAAGTTTTTTCGCAAGACACAACTTACACAGGTCAAAGCAAACAATTTGCAGATGCCTATTATGTGATTTCTCATCCCAAAGGAAATCTTATGTGGGATGCAGGCTTACCAGAAAAATTAGTCCTTACAGAACCTTTTCACACAAATAATGGTGTTTTTACCATAAAAAGACCTGATTCTTTAAAAAATCAATTAAAATCAATTGGCTATAAAGTTGAAGATTTTAAATACATTGGGTTGTCGCATTCTCATTTTGATCATACAGGACACGCAAATTATCTTAAAAATGCAACGTGGCTAGTACAAGAAAACGAGTATGACTTTATGAAAAAAGATTCAACACTGGCATTGTCTATAAAAGAATTGACCAATGTTAAAAAGTTAAATGGAGATTTTGATGTTTTTGACGATGGAACTGTAATCATTAAATACATGCCAGGACATACTATTGGACATCAAGCATTATACGTAGATATAGGTTTAGAAAAACCGATTTTGCTAACAGGAGATTTGTATCATTTTGAAGAAAATAGGGCAACCAAAGGTGTTCCGTCTTTTAATTATGATGTAAAGCAAACTTTGGAAAGTATGGAGTTGTTTGAGGCTTTTGCAAAAGAAAAAAATGCAGAAGTAATTATTCAACACTCTCCAAAATCTTTTAAAAAACTAGAAGAAATATTAAACAGCTTATAGCATAATGCTTAAAGCCTACAGCACATATTAAAAAACATGGAATTAGTATTAAAAAAAGTAAAGAAAAAAGATTATCCAGTGTTAAAATCATTGGCAAAATCACTTGGTTTTGAAATAGAAAAAAAAGTTGAAAAACCATATAATCCAGAATTTGTTAAAGAAATTTTGGAGGCAGAACAAAGTATTAAAGACGGAAAAGGAATAAAAATTGAACTAGAAGATTTGTGGAAGTAATTTATTCTGAAAAAGCACAAAAGGACAGAAAATTTTGGAAAAGATCTGGAAATAAAGCAATTATGAATAAAATAACTGCTTTGATTGCAGATATTCAACTACATCCTTTTCAAGGTATTGGAAAACCAGAACCATTAAAACATCATTTACAGGGAAGATGGTCAAGAAGAATTAATAAAGAACATCGAATTATTTATAAAATTACAGAAGAAAACACCATCGAAATACTAAGTATTTTATCACTAAAAGGTCATTACGAATAAAATAAAAATAAATGTTAAAAATAGAAAACTTAAAGGCAGAAATAGAGGATAAATCAATTTTAAAAGGATTGAGTTTAGAGGTAAAAACGGGTGAAGTTCATGCCATTATGGGGCCCAATGGATCAGGAAAAAGTACCTTGGCAAACATCATTGCAGGGAAAGAGGAATATGAAGTTACAGACGGAACAATTGAATTAAACAGCGAAGACATTAGCGAGTTAACACCCGAAGAAAGAGCGCATAATGGTGTGTTTTTGTCATTTCAATATCCAGTAGAAATTCCTGGAGTATCCGTTACCAACTTTATAAAAACTGCCATTAATGAAAACCGAAAAGCAAAAGGTTTAGAAGATATGCCTGCCAAAGAGATGTTGAAAAAAATTCGTGAAAAATCAGAATTATTAGAAATTGATAGAAAATTTTTATCACGTTCTTTAAACGAAGGGTTTTCTGGGGGAGAAAAAAAACGGAATGAGATTTTTCAAATGGCAATGCTAGAACCAAAATTAGCCATTTTAGATGAAACCGATTCAGGATTAGATATTGATGCGCTAAAAATTGTTGCCAATGGTGTAAATAAACTAAAGTCAAAAGAAAATGCTGTAATTGTGATTACGCATTATCAGCGTCTGTTAGAGTATATTGTCCCAGATTTTGTACACGTTTTACACGATGGAAAAATTGTGAAAACAGGCGATGCTTCTTTGGCTTTAGAGTTGGAAGCGAAAGGGTATGATTGGGTTAAGAAAGAGTTGGTTTGATTTGTTTCTTTTGTTTCAGGTTTCTGTTGTTTTAGGTTTCTGTTGTTTTAGGTTTCTGTTGTTTTAGGTTTCTGTTGTTTTAGGTTTGTACTGTTTTAAAATTTTATGTTTTGGCTACGATAAAAAGGTTTGAAGATTTAGAAATATGGAAACTTGCTAGAAAGTTATCTCAACAAATTATTTTCATTTCTAAAAATACTGATTTGAAAAACGATTATCGTTTTAAGGATCAAATAAAAGCCTCTTCAGGGTCAGTTATGGATAATATTGCAGAGGGTTTTGAACGAGACGGGAATTTAGAGTTTCGACAATTTTTGTCAATTGCAAAAGGTTCTGCGGGAGAAACACGATCGCAATCTTACAGACTCTTTGATTCAGAATATATTTCAGAAAAACAATTAGGAGATTTAGTGAATGAATGCGAAATTTTGAGTAAAAAAATAGCCAACTTTATAAGCTATTTGAATAAAAGAAATTTTAAAGGAAACAAATTCAAGTAACCTGAAACAACAGAAACCTGAAACTAAAAAACTAAAAAATTGAATACAATAGATTTATTTTCTGGCTGTGGTGGTGTTTCATTAGGTTTTAAATGGGCAGGTTTTAATGCCGTTTTAGCATCTGATATTGATGAAAACTGTGAAAAAACATTCACTGCAAATTTTCCTGAAACGCCTTTTATTTGTGGCGATTTATCTTCCATTAAAAAAGAAGATTTTGATAAAAATATTCATCAGGAAATAGATGTTGTTATTGGAGGGCCTCCTTGTCAAGGATTTAGTTTAGCGAATAAGAAAAGAAATAAAGTTGCAAACGACCCTAGAAATAAATTGTTTTATGAATTTGTAAAAGTGATTCATTGGTACAACCCAAAATCCTTTGTTATGGAAAATGTAAAAGGGTTGTTTTCTATGAAATCTGGAACAGTAATTAAACAAATTGTTAATGAATTTGAAAATGCTGGAGAATTTGGATATGAAGTAAGGTACAAAGTTTTGAAGGCATCAGATTTTGGAGTTCCACAAGCTAGAGAAAGGGTAATTGTTATCGGAATTAGAAAAGATTTGGATGTTGTTCCAGAATTTCCTTCAAAAAAATATGCAAAAGAAATTACTGTAAATGATGCTATTTCAGATTTGCCTATAATTCATGCTGCGGAAGGAACAGAAATACAAAAATATACTAAAAAGCCTAAAAATGCGTATCAAGAGTTTATGAGAAAAAACTCTAAAAATGTAAAAAATCATATTGCTATGAGGCATACGCAAAGATTAATAGACCGCTTTAAAGCCATTAAAAATGGGCAAGGTTTGCTAGACGTTTGGGAAACTCATGGAGCTGTACAGAGAGGAAATCCAACAAAAAAATCTACTGTAAAATTTAGCCAAAATAACCAACGTTTGTATGGGGATAGGCCTGCACCAACTATTGCCGCTTCATTTCAAAGTAATTTTATTCATCCAAAATTAGATAGAAATTTTACGGCTAGAGAAGGCGCAAGATTACAATCTTTTCCAGACGATTTTATTTTTAAAGGAATGCGAACAAAAATGAGTTGGGAAAAAGGCTTGAGCCAATACCAACAAATTGGGAATGCTGTTCCGCCTATACTTGCTTATGAAATTGCGACTTGTTTAAAAGAAGTTCTAAAAAAAGGAAACACAAAATATCCAATAGAAGATACTCAATATGTAATGTTTAATCAACCCTCAATTGTTTATGGTTAATCAAAAAATACTTTCACACATAAAAACTTTGGATAAAAAAGTTTTTAAATATGCTTCAAATATTTTAGGAAAAGCAAAATAGATAGTTTAAGTAACCTATGCAACCTGAAACATAGAAATCTGAAACTTAAAACAAAAGAAACCCGAAACTAAATAAATGGAATTAAAAGAAAAAATAGTATCCTCTTATGTAGCTTTTGAAAATGAAATGAATATCAATTCAGAAATACACGATATTCGTACAGAAGCCTTACAAAACTTTGAAAAATTAGGTTTTCCAACAAAAAAATTGGAAGCGTGGAAATACACTTCTTTAAACTCAATTTTAAAGAATGATTACAGTATTTTTCCAAACAAAGAAAATGCAATTGAATTTGCAGATGTTAAGAAATATTTTATCCACGATATAGATACCTATAAAATTGTTTTTATTGATGGAAAATACAGTTCATTCTTGTCTGATGTTACACATGACGAAAAAGATATTTGTTTGTTATCTTCAGCTTTATCAAAGTCGAAATATAAATTAGTCATCGAAAACTACTTTAACAAAATAGCGAAACAAGATAATCTAACTTCTTTAAACACAGCCTTTGCCAATGAAGGTGCATACATTTATATTCCTAAAAATAAAGTAGTAGAAAAGCCAATTCAAATTGTGCATTTCTCAACAGGAAATGAAGCTTCATTAATGTTACAACCTCGTAATTTAATTGTTGTGGAAGAAAATGCACATGTTCAAATTATAGAACGTCATCAAAGTTTGACAGAAAACCCTGTTTTATCCAATGTGGTTACAGAAGTTTTTGCGGCAAAAAATGCAACGGTCGATTTTTATAAAATTCAAAACGATCATACAAACGCTTCTCTAGTTGATAATACCTATATAGAACAAAAATCGAATAGTGTTGTTTCTGTACATACCTTTTCTTTCGGAGGAAACATCACTAGAAATAATCTAAACTTTTATCAACAAGGAGAACATATTGATTCTATTTTAAAAGGAATTACCATTATTGAAGGAAAACAACATGTAGATCATCATACATTGGTGCATCATATAGAGCCCAATTGCGAGAGTCATCAAGATTATAAAGGAATTTTTGACGAACGTTCTACAGGTGTTTTTAATGGAAAAGTAATTGTTAATAAAGAAGCTCAAAAAACAAATGCGTATCAACAAAACAACAATGTTTTGATAAGTGATAAAGCAACTATTAATGCAAAACCGCAACTAGAAATTTTTGCTGATGATGTAAAATGCTCTCATGGTTGTACCATTGGTCAATTAGATGATAATGCGTTGTTTTATATGCAACAACGTGGAATTCCGAAGAAAGAAGGAAAAGCCTTATTAATGTATGCTTTTGCAAATACGGTGTTAGAAAGTGTAAAAATTCCTGAAGTAAAACAACGAATTACCAAGTTAATTGCTTCTAAATTGGGTGTGAATTTAGGGTTTGATTTGTAGGCAATAAATGTCCCCAAAGCAGAAACAAGGCTTCATTCATACAACGCTGATATACATTCAATATCTGTTTGTCTTCCTGAAAAGGGTCTCTCACGCAAAGCAAAGCAACAGATGCAAGACCCTTTTCAGGAAGACAAAAAAGCACTACTTCACAACCTCAATCCAACGCCCTTTTGTTCTTACCATATAATCATCATCATACATCGCTTCTGCCTGAACTCCTGGTAAATAGTATTTTCCTAAATAGGCTGCATTTAAGAGAACGGAAAACGTTTTTGTTTCTGGATTTTTGCTTTTTCTGTTTATATCAAAATAGAAATTTACATTAGTATCTCGTATGTCTGTATAACGTGCGTTGCTTTTTGTGGTGGAACCAAAATCTGTAAAACGGGTGTTTACAATTTCCCATCCCGAAGGGAAAATCTGTGTTAAGGCAACATCTTTTACGGTTTCATTTTTAGGATTGCTCACCATAATATTGGCAACAAAATCTTGACCTTGTTTTAAACTATTAATATCAATTGTATTCCCTTGTAAATCTTTATAATTTACAGCAACACTCAAACCTCTTCTTTCTGAAATTTCATCGCCTAAAGGCAATTTTCCTGAATTGATAATTCTTGCAAAAACAACATTGTTTTCATTGTTTTTTATACGAATTGAATAGCCTCCTTTTTGAACTTTAATAGGTCTTTGAACAAACGAACTTGTAGAGGTTACATTCTCCGTTTTGTTATTCATAGTATAATCTATATTCAAGGATTTTCCTCCGTTTTTAATCACCATTTTTCCAATAGCTAATAAAGAATAGGCTGTAGTTTGTGTACTCATCCAACGGTTGCTAGAGAGTTCTTTTGCAATCGATTTTGCTACATCTTTTATGTTTTTATGATTGGTAATCAACATTGTTTCTAAAGCCATGGCTCTATTTCTATTGGCAGAACCATAAGTATAATAATCATATTTAGAGGTACTAAAATTGATGTTTGCAGCGCTCATAATTTCTTCACTCGCCTCTTTTTGTCCAGCCAAAGCATACGCAGCTGCCAATCGCCATTTGGCTTGGTTAGAAATTTGTTTGTATTCTCTTAACCTGTTCATAGCAGATAAATCTGGACTTCCTGCCAACGCCAACGTATATAATCTATAGGCTTGTGCAAAATCTGAATGATTGTTTCTATAACTAGACCTCCAATTTCTGGCGGCATTTTTTTGATAACGAATCCAATTGCTTTTAAAAGTTAGTGGCAATACAAATCCTTTTTTCTCTGCTTCTAGCATAAAATGACCTGCATAACTTGACCCCCAATCATTGGCATAATTTTCTCCAATCCAATAACTCATTCCGCCATTTGCTTGTTGAAAATTGCTCAACCGTATAATTCCTTTTTCTATATTATCTTGTATTTGCTGTTTTTTATTAAACGTCAAATCAAAAATATCTGCTAAAAATAATTGTGGAAAAACACTTGAAGTTGTTTGTTCTAAACATCCATGTGGATATCGAATCAAATACTGCAAACGATCTGTAAAATTAATTTGCGGAATGGTTGAAACCTCTAACATTGCAGTATTCGTTCCATCAACTCCAAAAGTTTTAAAATCAATAGTTTGTGTTTCATTTGCCTTCACATCTCTATCAATCAATTTTGAAGTTATTGGGTTTGGGTTTAAGACATCTAGTTCCACTTTATAGGTTGATTTTTCGCCATTTCCAGTAGCAATAATTTCAACAGTATTAATGCCATTTGCTTTGTTTACATCCAACTCAAAATAGACCATTTTTTCATCAGGTTTCGTAAAGTTGATGGTTTGTTTTTTATTGCCTACAACAGAAATTCCATCACTTATTTTTATCCCAACAGTTACATCTTTCACTTTTTTATCCATAGCAAAAACGGTAACAGGCAACGTTACTTTTTCTCCTGGCGATAATTTTCTAGGCAATGTTGCCAACACCATTAACGGCTTTTTTACAGGAACTGCTTTCTCTGCATTTCCGTATGCTTCTTTGTTTACATCTCCTGCAACCACCATGGTTCTAACAGAGCCAATATAATTTGGCAAGGTAATTTTGTGGGTTTTCTTTGCTCCTTTTTTCAAATAAAATGGCCCCAAATATCTAACAACGGGTTTAAACCTATTCGCTTTTCTATTATCTCCTTTTTCTGCACTTCCGTCACCACCAATAGCAAAAACTTGATCAATACTTCCAGAATACGCACCAATAACATTGTCAAAAATATCCCAAGTTTTTACGCCCAACGCTTCTCTTGCATAGAATGTATTAAACGCATTGGGTGTTTTAAATCGGGTTAAATCCAACAAGCCTTCTTCTACAACTGCCAACGTATAAGTCATGGCTTTTTTGTTCTTTTCTGAAACGGCAACTTCAAAACTTTTTTGTGGTTGCAATTCGTTTGGCATCGTTATTTGAGGTTCTAATTTGGTTTCAGAATCTTCTACTAACAAAGGAATAATTCCATACAACCTAAGCGGCAAATCGTTTTCTGACACTTGATGTGGCTGCAATAAAGAAATGTTTACAAATACATTTGGTGCCATATTTTTATTGACAGGAATGTTTACCGTTGTTGTTCCTTTTTGAGTTTTTACCCATTTTGCTTCTAAAACTTCCGTTCCGTTTTCTATACTAATTAATGCACGTCCTTCTGTTCCTGACGGGAAGGTGATTTTTGCTGTTTCGCCAACGTCATATTTTTCTTTATCGGCAGAAAAAACCAACATTTTTGCAGCCTCTTTGTCATTTGAATTAGCATTTCGCCACCAGTTTCTATAAAAATAAGCCGTTCTTCCTGTTGCGTGTCCACTAACAGGATCGATCACTCTAATTAAAAATCGACCTCTGTCTTGGTCTGGAATTTTGATGTTAAAACTTCCTGTTCCTTTTGAATCGGTGCCTACTTTTAAAGTTTTATACGGTCTGTGATATTTGCTAGAAGTATATTTAGACAGATTGTCATAAGAAGAACTCCACCACCAACGCCATTCTATTTTAAATATCTGAACCTCAACATTTTTTCTTTGAACAGCATTTCCTTTTTCATCTACAGAAACCACAGAAAATGTTTGATTTTCATCTGTATAAAAAGAACCATATCTTTTTGGTTTTGGCGATTTTAATCCAACAAATGAAGAAAATGGTGCATACTTTTTGGTAAATGCGTCTAAAGAAAAATCGCCACCATTTTCAAAAGCTCTTACTAAAAATTGAATGTTTAACATTCCTGGAGCATTTTTACCAACATTTAATTTTTTGTTGATTTTTGCCAATCCATTTTCATCTAGTTTTCCTTCAAAAATGTTGGTTTCTTCTGATGAAAATGTTCTTGTTGGATCTGTAAAAACATAGTCCTTATAATTTTTAAAACGATAATTTATCGAGCTAATTTTTGCTTTTATTTCTGCTTTTAAGTTTTTTGCAGGTGTGCCATGTAGCCATTTTACATCTAAATTTCCAACTATTGGTTTTTTACTTGTAAACACTTCGCCTTTAAAATCGACTTTAATTTTTAATCGATTTGGTTTTACGGTTTCTATTTTTAGGGTTTTATAATATTTTGCCCCACCAACAGAAACGGTTGCGCTATAATTTCCTGTTTTTGCTTCTGCAACAGTTGTTGCTGTAAAATTGTAAAAATTGTTTAGATGTTCTGAAGTTATTTTTTTGTAAATTAATTTACCACTTGGGTCTGTAATTTCCATTTTTACAGGGTGATTCTTTGGTAATTTATTATTGGCATCATTCAACATAAATGTTAAATGAAGTGAATCTCCTGGTCTCCAAACACCACGTTCGCCATAAATAAATCCTTTTAAGCCTTTTTGCAGTCTGTTTCCAGCAACATCAAACTTGCTTAAGGACAACGAATTACCGTCTAACAATTTTACATAGCCTTTGTTATTTCCTTTTGAAACGGTTATAAAAGCGGCATTTTTAGGAGTGCTTACTTTAGCTAAACCTTCTGAATCTGTTCTTGTAGATAGTATTTCTTGTTGCTGAAAATTGAACAATTTAACGGTTGCACCCACTTCGGGTTTTGTGGTTAAAATATTGGTTACGGCAAAGAAATAGGAATTGTTGATTCCTTTTTTAGCAATAACTCCCAAATTAGAAGCAAGTAAATTTTGTGCAATTGTTGTATTATTCCTGTTACTATAATAATATGCGTTTTTACAAGGATTGTTTCTATTTCTCCAATTATAATTGTAGTTTTTATAGCTATATAATTTATTGTCCCAATACAATTCTTCTTTTTCATCTTCATGAACATCATTAAATGTTTCATTTTCTTCGTAAGAATCATCAGAATTATTTTGTGCGTTATCATCATCGCATTCATAAAAGACCTGATTTCGGTCAAAACTCAATTCAACTCTATAAATGGCACCGGGGTCTGCGGCCACCATTTTTGAAAGGTCTATACTATACGCTTTCCATTTTCCAGTATTGTTTACTTTACTTCTAATGAGCGTCATGGTTTGTTTTGCCACTCTTCTTCCAACTCGTTTTATGGCAGACTCATTATTGCTGTTTAAATTATTTTCTTGTAAGAATTGAAGGACATTGTCTTCAAATAGTTTGATAACTCTTACATCTACAGCCTTTACGTTTACTGCTTCAAAATTGAATTTTAAATCGTTAGAATTGGGCAGTATAGTACCACTACTAATAGCTCTAATTTCTGGTTTTTTCTGTTCAAAAGTAACTCTTTCTGTATAGTTTTTTTTCAGTTTATAATTGTTTGAGTTTCTAATTCCTTGAAAAATAGAAACCAATACATTGCCTGCTAACTTTGTGTTATGATATACTTTTAGTTCATTTCCATTAACAATAAAACGTGGGTTTTTCACATTCTGAATCGTAACCAAACCATTGAAATTTTGTTGTTTTTTTAGAGCATCCGAAAAGTTGATAGATAGGTATTGTTCTGCTCCGTTTTTTACATTTAGGCTTACAATTTTAAAATTGTTTTTTCCTGGAATGACAATTTCATTTTCGCCTTTTTCTTCTGCATTGATTGATGTTCCGTTCCAATTTATGGTTATTTTACTATCGTCGTCAAATCGTTGAATACTATCAATTTTAAATTCAAAAACCTTGCTAGTTTCATACGATTCGTTCCAAACAATTTTTTTTGCATCTCCTTTTTGCGAGGCTTTGATTAATTTTTTTGCATCTGTTAATGAAATAATATCTGCGGATTTTATAACTCCGTTTATATATTGCCACTCTTTAGAATACGACTGTAAGTTGTTGGTTTGAACATTAAAATTTGGCTTAATGGTTTTAAATTGAAATGTATAGCCTTCAAATTCTTCGGGAATATCTTTGTAGATTTCGTCTAATTTAACAGTTACTGTATATTCTTTGTCGGCTTGCAATTTTTCATCAGGAGTAAAAATAAAAGCGTGTTTATTGACTGTTTTTATTGTACCATTTACAAAAGGTTTTATCGCTATAATTTCATTAGAAATTTCTTGTTGAGCTTCCCAACTTTCTACTTCTTTGGCAAGATTTACGGTAATTTGTTCTGAAGTAGAAACCACGCCAGAAGTTGTATAACTTACATATTCTTTATATTTAAAAAGATTGTCTGTTTTGGTTTTTTCTTTATTACAAGAAGTAATTAAAAGAAATACAAGAAGGGTTTTAATGATTTGTTTAGTTTTCATAGTGATGTCATTTAATAACAAGTGGAACTCAAAAATAGCTGTTTACGTCTAAATATAAGGAAGTGAATTAGAATGTATTTAAACTAAAATGTATATACTGATTTTGTTATATATCAAAATTGTTATATACTTATATGGTATTTCAGTGAAGTGAAATCAAAATACAAAGATGTTCTGTTTCACAAGGTTGTTGTTTGCTGACAAATTTATGGTTTTATTTTTAAACTTATTTGGTTTTTATTTAAATATTTGATGCGTAGATTCAACTAACAAATACAACTTTTTGGCTTACAAATTATACAAGAATGTTTTCAATATATTCAAAACACGTCCTATGAAATTTTTTAAAATCTTTTTTAGTATCCTGTTTTTTTGCGGAATAGTGAGTTGTATCAATTCTGAAAAAGACAAAAAAAGTGTTTTAAATAAACCGATAAAAAAGAGCAAAAAAGAAGAGCCGATAGAGAAAAGTTGGGATAGTTTACAAAACCACAATGTACACTCTTTTTTTACTGAATATGGAAGGCAAAACACAGAAACCAAAGTCGTTATTAAAACCGATTATGGAAACATAAAAATTAGATTGTATAATGACACTCCACATCATAGAGCCAATTTTATTTTCTTAACCAAAATTGGCTATTTTAATACAACCGTATTTTATAGAGTGGCTAAAAACTTTGTGATTCAAGGAGGAAATTCTGATAATTTATACACGCAAAAACAACGTAGAAAATACGGAAATTATCTTCTAAAACCCGAATTCAGAAAAAACAGAAAACATACATATGGTGCTTTAGCCGCTGCTAGAGAGTGGGAACACAATCCTAATAAATTATCAAGCCCATTTGAGTTTTATATCGTTCATAAACGAAATGGCGCACATCATTTGAATAATGAGCATACTGTTTTTGGTGAAGTAATTTCCGGGTTTTCTACGATGGATAAAATCTCTAAAGTAAAAGTTGGGGTTGATGAATGGCCTGTTACAGACGTGCCAATGAAAATTGAAATTTTAGAGTAATAATTCATTCATTGTTACATTCTTTATATCTTTGGTCTTCAAAATTTGTAGATGAATTTTTTAGAAGAAATACAACGCAGAAGAACTTTTGGTATTATATCGCATCCTGATGCTGGTAAAACCACATTGACTGAAAAACTGCTATTATTTGGTGGTGCCATTCAAGAAGCGGGTGCTGTAAAAAACAATAAAATCAAAAAAGGAGCAACGTCTGATTTTATGGAAATTGAGCGTCAACGTGGAATTTCTGTCGCTACTTCCGTCTTGGCATTTATCTATCAAAATAAAAAAATAAACATTCTAGATACACCAGGACACAAAGATTTTGCGGAAGATACGTTTAGAACTTTAACTGCGGTAGATAGCGTTATTGTGGTTATTGATGTTGCAAAAGGTGTAGAACCACAAACCGAAAAATTAGTGGAAGTTTGTAGAATGCGCAACATACCCATGTTAGTTTTTATCAATAAATTAGACAGAGAAGGAAAAGATGCTTTTGATTTATTGGACGAAGTAGAACAGAAATTAGGTTTACGAGTTACGCCTATGAGTTTCCCAATTGGAATGGGCTATGATTTTAAAGGAATTTATAATATTTGGGAGAAAAAATTAAACCTTTTTTCTGGGGATAATAAAACATCTATTTCTGAAGGAATTGAATTTGATGATGTATCAAACCCCGAGTTAGATACTATTATTGGCGAAACCGCTGCTGAAACTTTACGTGAAGAATTAGAATTAATTACCGAAGTCTATCCTACTTTTAATCAAAACGAATACTTGAGCGGTTTGCTCCAACCCGTATTTTTTGGTTCTGCTTTAAATAATTTTGGGGTCAAAGAATTGTTGGATGCGTTTATAGAAATTGCACCTCCACCGCAACCAAAAAAAGCGGAAGAACGCTTGGTCGATTCCAAAGAAGAAAAAATGACGGGATTTGTATTTAAGATTCATGCAAATATGGATCCGAAACACAGAGACAGATTGGCTTTTGTAAAAATAGTTTCAGGAACTTTTAAGAGAAATGCCCCTTATTTACATGTTAGAAACGGTAAAAAAGTAAAATTTTCTAGTCCAAATGCTTTTTTTGCAGAAAAAAAAGAAATTGTAGATGAATCTTTTCCTGGAGATATTGTAGGTTTACACGATACAGGAAATTTTAAAATTGGTGATACCTTAACAGAAGGAGAACAATTAAACTTTAAAGGAATACCCAGTTTTTCGCCAGAACATTTTCGGTATGTAAACAATGCAGACCCCATGAAATCGAAACAATTATACAAAGGGTTAGACCAACTAATGGACGAAGGCGTAGCGCAATTATTTACTTTAGATATCAACGGACGTAAAGTAATTGGTACTGTAGGTGCGCTTCAATATGAAGTAATTCAATACAGATTAAAACACGAATATGGTGCAAAATGTACCTACGAAAATCTGCACGTACACAAGGCTTGTTGGGTAGCACCCGAAGATGAAAAAAACGAAGAATTTAAAGAATTTAAACGCGTTAAACAACGTTATTTAGCAAAAGACAAACAAAGTCAATTGGTGTTTTTGGCAGATTCTGCTTTTACCATACAAATGACACAAAGCAAATACCCTTCAGTAAAATTACATTATGTAAGTGAATTCAAATAAGTAAAAAAAATGAAAAAATCTCTTTTTTTCCTGCTTGTATTATTTTGTGTTGAAGTAAGTTCTCAACAAAAAGATGATGTCTCAAACCTTTCTGGATATGAATTAAAAAATGCCGTTCGGTTGAATTTTATTCCCGTAGAAATGCCTACAAATTTTGATCCAGATTTGAAATCAACCATGGGTTTATTGGGTGTACATTATCAAATTCCAATAAATAACTGGTTGTATGGCGGTGTTGGAATGCATGCTGCAATCACTGGCGATCAAGGAGGATTGTTTACCCTAGGTGCGGAATTGGGGGGTTCAAAAAAAATCATTGATAATTGGTTTTTAGATGCTAATGTTCATTTTGGCGGTGGTGGTGGCTATCGTTATTTAGTGAATGACGGTGCTTTTTTAAACGCTAACATCGGAATTAAATATCAACATAAAAACTATGCTTTTGGTGTACAGTTTAGTCATTTAAATTTTTATACTGGAGAAATAGAAAGTAATTCCGCTTCATTTTTTTTAGAGATTCCAAGTGTTTTACGATTTGCTGATTATAAAAATGCTCAAAAAGAATTTACGTTAAATAACCAAAACAAAGATAATTTTTGGAAAAAACCGAGTAGTAAAAATGCCCAACAAGTTCGTTTTGATTTTTTTAATCCTATTGGCAATTCAAAAAAGGACAATGCAAACAACCAAGAACCGTTAACAGAAACCTTGTATGTTTTAGGTTTTGAATATCAAAAATATGTAAATGAAAAAACATTTATTTTTATACATACAGATGCTATTTACAAAGGCTTACGCGCTGGATTTATGGATTTATTTTTTGGCGCAGGGTCTAATATATATCAAGCAAAAAGAGTAAATTTATTTACCAAATTTGCCGTTGGAGCGGCAGGCGGAAGAATTGCTCCAGAAGGCGGGCTTATGATATACCCAAGTGTCGGCATTGATTTAAAACTGACAAAGAGTTTTGCAATAAGTTCACATGCAGGTTATTATAGAGCAGTTGCAGGAAATCTAGAAGCCTATACAGGTGGTTTTGGGCTTAAATATTTTTCAAATGCTGGAGGAACAGAAACGACTTCAAATAACAACTACGACTATTTTAAAACACAAGGAATTCATGTACAACTTCAAAATCAAACCTATTTTGATGTTCAAAAAACGGATAGCCAAAATGTAGATTTACAATTAATAGGTTTACGTTTTAATTACGATTTGAATAACACCTTTTATTTAATTGGAGAAACAGGTTTTGCTTATAAAGGAGAATCTGGAGGCTACGCACATGGAATTGTTGGCTTGGGAATATCTAGTCCTGCTTTTTTTTATCAAAGGTTTAAAACACATTTAGAGCTTACAGGCGGTGCTGCTGGTGGAGCGGGTGTTGACACTGAAGAAGGAATTGTCATCAGACCCACTTTAGGAATAAGTTATAAACTTGCTAACAACTTTTCTTTATATGCCTCTGGAGGAAAAATAATTTCTCCCTCTGGAAATTTGAATTCCACAAATATAAACATAGGATTAAGTTTTGGCTTATCAACCCTAACGGCTAGACATAAATAGTGGAGAATAGAGAATAGAGAATAGAGAAAAATAGAAAATAGAAAATAGAAAATAGAAAAATAATGAATAACGGAATCTATGCAAAATTCACAACGACAAAAGGTGAAATTTTAGCGAATTTAGAATTTGAAAAAACTCCAGGAACTGTGGGTAACTTTGTTGCTTTGGCAGAAGGGAATTTAGAAAACAATGTAAAATCACAAGGAAATCCATATTATGACGGATTAAAATTTCATAGGGTCATTCCAGATTTTATGATACAAGGCGGTTGCCCCCAAGGAACAGGAACTGGAAACCCTGGGTATAAATTTGATGATGAATTTCACCCCGATTTAAAACACGATAAATCTGGAGTGTTAGCCATGGCAAATTCGGGCCCCGCAACCAACGGAAGTCAGTTTTATATCACACACGTTCCTACTCCGTGGTTAGATAACAAGCATACCGTTTTTGGGAATGTTGTTGAAGGTCAGGATATTGTAGATGCTATTGCACAAGATGATGAATTGAATTCTGTAGAAATTATAAGAGTTGGTAAAGCTGCTGAAGATTTTAATGCTGTAGAAGCCTTTAGAGCTTTTGAAGGAGCAAGAGCAGAAAGAGAAGCCACAGAAAAAAGAAAACAAAAGGAATTGTTAGACAAGGTTGCTGCGGGTTATGATGAAACCCCAAGCGGATTGCGGTACCAAATTTTACAAAAAGGCGAAGGAAAACAAGCCACAAAAGGAGCTACGGTTTCTGTACACTACAAAGGGCAATTATTAGACGGAACTGTTTTTGACTCTTCCTACAAGCGCAAACAACCTATAGATTTTGCTATTGGTGTTGGACAAGTGATTGCAGGTTGGGATGAAGGAATTCAATTATTGCAAGTGGGCGATAAAGCGCGTTTGGTAATTCCTTCTCATTTAGGGTATGGTTCTGCTGGAGCTGGAGGTGTCATTCCACCAGATGCAACGTTGATTTTTGATGTTGAATTGATGGATGTAAAATAGAAATTTACATTTTGTAAAACGTTAATCAGGTATTAAAACCAATATTATGATAAAAATAGGAATATTGATTAATACCATTAAATCGTTTCAGTTTACTAATTCAATGATTTTAGCAAACGCCTTAAAAAGAAATAAATTAGAAGTTAGTTTTTGTCTTTCAGTCTATTGTGCTAAATGTTGGAAAAATATCTGCTTTGACTTATAAAATGAACGAATTTATCCAAGCAGATGATGAGTTAAATATCGAAGCTTTTAGAGTTCAAGAATTAACGGACTTTGATTATTTATGGCTATTAAGTTTTGGAAAAAGACATACTTTTTTAGATTATATGCAAATATTATGGTCTATAAATACACAAGTTAAATTTGTAAATTCACTAAATGTCATTGGTATGTATATCGAAAAATATTATTATAAATTAGGAAGTTTTCGAGACTATCAACATATTTAACCTAGCACACAAATTCTGTACTAAACAAACTTTTGGTCTTTTAATTTTTCATAAATTTACGCCTCTTGTAAAAGTTTTCAACAAAACTTTCTGTAAATTTATATGAGGAGACTACATTATGGAACACAACTCAACTTTCCCAATAAAACAAAATGAATTAGACATACTTCGTGACGAAGCAAGTGGCTATTTAAAATCTGTTCAATGGGAACAAAGTGCAAGAGCAAAAAATAAAGACAAAGATGCCAAAGACGACTCAATTTTATTGTATTTATCGAAAGCAACCCATGGAAGCAATCTAGAAATTACATCCGTTTCTAAAACTATTCTTGCCTTAAAAAAACGATTATTACCCAATTCTATTGCAATTCCTGTGTATTTGAATCAAACCTTATATGCTGTACAAGAAGGAATTACTTTAGGAATTTGGATTAAAGATAGTTATTATGACGCATCAGGTTTATCATCTTTAAACGAAAGAAAATCAGCTTTAGATTCAAATGGAAAAAGAGAATTTGAAAGCAAACTACAGACGGCAACTGCATTTCAATTATTTGCATTATCCTATAAAATTTTACACGATTTAAAGCCTCATGCTTCAGACGATGTATCAGTAATGAAACAAAAGTTTGCAGGCATTCCAGAAGTTTCTTTTTTATCGCCATTAAAAGGAATTGCTTGTGCTTTGTTTTATTTTGATACATATTTAGGACATCCAGAAATTATAAAATCCGACAAAGATGTTATTGATTTTACAGTGGTTTATTTTGAAGCGTTGATTGATGAAATTCAATTGCGTAAAAGCAGTTTAGAATATACAGAAACCATTGTAGATAGAACTTATAAATTAGAAAATTCTGATTTTGCAGTTTCTGGTTGGGACAATGTGTTTTCTGGAACTGCAAAAAGTGTTGTCTTTAATAAAATCAAATTTGAAGAAATAGTTGGTAATAGAGATGCAAAACATTTTGCACGTAGATTAACAGAACGTATGTTGAGTTACGATTTTGAGGCGAAGAAAAATCCGTTTCAAGAATTAGGAGGATTTATGCCCGTTTTTATGGGATACGGAATTCCAGGAACTGGAAAATCAATGTTAATTGCTGCAATTGCTACAAAGCTAAAAGAACATTGTGATGCTTTAGAAATTCCGTTTTTATTTCACCCAATGCCAGATACCTTGATTAGTACATTTCAAGGTGGTTCAGCAGAAAAAATGGTGGAATGGATGAAACCAATGCAAGACCCCACAAAACTAATTTTTGCTCCTATTGATGATGCAGAAAACAATTTACAAGAACGTACTGCACAAGGTGTTTCTGCGGGAGTCAAAGAAGTAATTGGCGTATTTTTACGTTATACAGAAGGTGCGTATGCGGTAAATTATGGAAATTCATCTGTTGGATTATTTACCAATTTACCAGAAATGTTAGATAAAGCAGTTATTTCTCGTGTACAAGGAAGATTTAAGATTGGTGGCGCAAGAACGGAACACGATTTTTTAGATCAAGATTATATATGGTGGAAAAAATTTGAAAAGACAATGCCTGAATTTGTGAATATGCAAAATCCAACGGACTATACCTATCTAGCAGATCAAGGGTTGGCAAAAAATATGGGCGATATTCTAAATGCTGTTGAAAAACCAACAGAAGAACGAGTTTTAGAAGCATACAATAAAGCCGAAAAATTAAATAAAACGAATGAACACGTATTCTTTGCAAACTTGTACAAAGAAATTCAGAAAATATTTCCATTTTTTTCGTCTAGGGATGTTCGTAATATTCAATCTGCCATTTCATTACGATTAACGGATTTTGATTTAGAAGAAGATTGGTTTGAAAATCCAGCAATGTATTTCAAACAGAATTACGAAACCAAATTTAATATGTTGCAAGAATTGATGAAAGCGAATATGAAGGGTTTAAATTTTTCTGATATTAGACGGCAAGAAGTTGTTCGTTATTTAGATAATGTAGCCACCATTGCAGATACCGATTTTAAGCGAAAAGTAGATAGTAGAGTAAATCAATTGAATATAGATTTGGAAGCAAGACAACAATTTGAGGATGGAGAATAAAAACATAAAGAACATCAAAAAAGAAGTTTTATCAGATAATTGGTACACACTTAATAAGTTTACATTTGATTATAAGACAAAAAATGATACTTGGGTAACCCAAGAAAGAGAAGCCTATGACAGAGGAAATGGTGCTGCAATTTTACTATACAATACAGAGAAAAACACAGTAGTATTAACAAAACAATTTAGAATGCCAACCTATGTGAATGGTAATACAGAAGGTTATCTTATTGAAGTTTGTGCGGGTTTATTAGATGATGATAATCCTGAAGATTGTATAAAAAAAGAAACAGAAGAAGAAACGGGTTATCGAGTAGAAAATGTAAAAAAAGTATTCGAAATTTATTCTTCGCCAGGTTCTGTAACAGAAATATTACATTATTTTATTGCTGAATATTCAGCAGAAATGAAAGTTAGTGAAGGTGGGGGTTTAGAATACGAGAATGAAGATATAGAGGTATTAGAAATCTCCTTTAAAGAAGTTTTACAAATGGTAAGTACAGGAGAAATAAGAGATGCTAAAACAATTATTTTGTTACAATATGCACAAATTAATAAGTTGTTGGCATAGCTACATTTATGAAGTAATAAAATATCAATTAAAGTTATGAATACTATTGATAAGAGTGTTATTTTTTCCCCTTTGGGAAAATTAAAAGGAGCTTTAGTACCCGCAATCATTCAAGATGCAACTACAAAAAATGTATTGATGTTGGGGTATATGAATGAGGAAGCTTTTGAGAAAACACAAGAAACAAACTTGGTTACTTTTTTTAGTAGAAGCAAAAATAGATTGTGGACAAAAGGCGAAGAGAGTGGAAATGTACTGCATTTGATTGACATCAAATTAGATTGTGATAATGATACTTTATTGATTTCTGTAAATCCACAAGGACCAACCTGTCATACAGGTTCTGATACTTGCTGGAATGAGGAGAACAAACAAAATTTTGGGTTTCTTTCAACATTAGAAAACACCATTGAAAACAGAATTAAAACCGCTGATTCCAAAAAAAGCTATGTAGCATCTTTGTTTGAAAAAGGCATCAATAAAATAGCACAAAAAGTAGGGGAAGAAGCTGTTGAAGTGGTTATAGAAGCAAAGGATACTAATGACAATTTGTTTTTAGATGAAAGCGCAGATTTACTATTTCATTACCTACTCTTATTACAAGCTAAAGGTTTTAGGTTGAATGATGTAGTAGAGGTTTTAAAGAATAGAAGGTAGTTGACAAATCAACAAGGGATCATGCTCCCTTGCATAAAAACTACTCAATAGTATTATTACAATTTGTTTTGAATGACTGTTTTTAGACAGTCTTTTTTAGTTTTTCTTATTTTTAAAATATGAGTTTAGTTGCATCAAAATCTCCAGTATTCGCTACTTTTAAAAGTCTAGGAACCTTATTTCTATTCATTCTCTTTGGTCTTTTTTTAGATAGTTTTCACATGGTAGCTATCACAGAAAATGCTCAATTGTATGCCAATATCAGTATGTGTATTGGGTTTCTAATTGTTTTTTTACAAGTAAATAAAAGAGCCAAAGAGCAGATGATCTATGCGGTATTGATTGCTATTTTAGGCGAATATCTTTTTTCTATTGCTTTAGGAATGTACACCTATAGACTAGAAAATGTACCGCACTATATCCCTTTAGGGCATGCATTGGTATATGTTGCGGTATTGTATTTTTCTAAAGCTGCATCTATCATCAAATACAGAAAAAAAATAGAAATCGTTTTTACAATTTGTATCCTAGTATATGCAACTCTTTTTTTAATTTTCAAAAGTGATGTCTTTGGTTTTGTAATGACGGTTGCCACATTATTAATTTTAAGAAACAAACCAAGAGAGCGTTTGTTTTATGTAACCATGTATATTACAGTTGCTTATTTAGAAATTATAGGAACACAGTATTTATGTTGGAAATGGCCAGAAACTGCCTTTAATATTTTTCCGTTTCTAAAAAGCGCAAACCCACCAAGTGGAATTAGTTTGTTTTACTTTTTGCTAGATTTAGGGTGCTTGTGGCTCTATAAACAACGACATAAAATTGCTTGGAAAAGAATGAAGACTATTAGAAAAATAAGGTTGGGGGTTTAGCAAGGTTTGCAAATATGTTTTATTAGCAATTAAATTCGTCTTAAAAAATTTCTTGTTTATTGCCAACTTAAACGTTCTATTTTACAATCCTTTTGCCCCATTAACAACAGCCACCACCATCATAATGAAAAGTAGATTCAGAGAAGAAAATATCATCTCTTCCTAACGATTTTAAAGCAGTAGCAGTTTTATCACAAATTGCCAAAGGTTGATTTTTTAATAGTGTGTGTCCTAATCCGTCATCAAAATAATCTTCGTCACCATAATAAATAGCTGCTTTTCCAGTAAAAATACAAGGACCGTCTGCTGGCATTGGGTCTTTAATAGCTGCAACTTCTATGGATTCTATATAAATTAATTCATCCGTTGGATAGTTTTTTGGGTCTAAAATTCTATATGGTTTTCTAGCTCTGATTTCAATAGTTCCAAAACCTGCATCTGTCAATGCTTTTACATAATCTGCAATAGACAAACTCCCGCTTAAACACAATGCACGCAAACGCTCATCATTACGTAATTCCTCATTCATTTCTTGTTCACAGGTGGGGTCGCTCATTACCAATTTTCCGTGAGGCTTTAAAACACGATACATTTCTGCAATTGCTTTTTTCAAATCGTCTGATTTAAAAATATTGAACAAACAGTTTTGAGCAGCCACATCAATAGAATTGTCTTCCACTGGCAAATTCATAGCATCGCCTTTTCGTAAATCTACAAAATCACTTTTAAACCAATCATTTTGTTCTTCAGCAATTTTAAAATTTTTACGAGAAGCTTCTAGCATTTCATCAACAACATCTAAACCTATGACACCACCTTTATTTCTGTTGAAATAGGCAAATTGCAATAATTCCATTCCGCCACCAACACCCACATATAGCATTTTTGGATTGTTGGTCAAATCTCGTGCATGCACAGTAGAACCACAACCGTAATTCATTTCTTGCATAATTCTAGGAATTTTCAATCCTGGTAATTCCCAAATAGGATTTGTAGTACAACACAAACCAACGTCTGGTGTGATTGCTGCTTCTTTATATACATCATGTGTGGTGTCTAAATAACTCATTTTTTTTAGTTTACAGTGTTCAGTTTACAGTCGCAGTGTTCAGTTTTCAGTATTCAGTCCGACTGCCAACTGCGACTGCCAACTGAAACTGTAAACTGAACACTATTCTACAACCTCTTTATCAACTCTTTAAATAACAATATCATTTTGGGTTCAGCTTTTGCGGCAATGGCAATAATTTCTGGAATATCTACAGGTTGTAAATTTTTTGGATCACATTCATCCGTCAAAACAGAAATCGCAACACAAGGCAAATCTAATTGTTTCGCTACAATCACTTCAGGTACAGTACTCATACCCACGGCATCTACTTCTAAAATCTGTAGCATTCTATATTCAGCTCTAGTTTCTAATTGTGGCCCCACAACGCTTGCATAGACTCCTTCATGCAATTGTATGTCATTTTGTTCCGCAATTTCTTTCAATGTAGTGTTTATTTTTTTTGAATAAGGGGCTAACATATCCGCAAATATATTTCCAAATTCATTTGCTCCTTTAAATGCTAATGGCGAATTTCCTTGAAAATTTATGTGATCTTCTAGCAACATTAAATCGCCTTTTTTATAGGAGAGATTAATGGCACCAGCGGCATTAGACATCAATACATTTTTAATTCCTAACCCGTGCATGGTTCTAATTCCGTAGGTAACTTCCCAAAGATTATAGCCTTCATAAACATGAAAACGACCTGCCATAACCACTACTTTTTTTCCTGATAAAGTTCCGTAAATCATTTTACCCGAATGAAACTCTACTGTGGCTTGGGGGAAATTAGGAATTTCTGAATACGCAATTTCTTGTTCAATAGAAACTTCATCAATTAGTTTTCCTAAACCCGTTCCTAAAACAATGCCTATTTCTGGATTTTTAAACCCTTTTGATGTTAGGAAATCTATAGTTTCTTGTAACTGTTTTTTCTTCATAAAATAATATGACTAAAGTTTGGAATGGAGTTAACTATTTAAAAATCAATAAGCTAACACAAACAAATAATATTTTAACGTATTAATTATCAGTATTTTAGAGATGTACTTTTCAAAGGTATTAAAATTTATCAGAACTGACATTAACTTTTTGTGCGAGTTGTCATTCTGTGGCAGACAGGAAGAACCATAAAAAATACACAAAATCTACAAAGAGAATCACGTAAGAATGTTTTTCTCAAGGCAATTGGGTCTAATTTTAATAAATTTTCTAGTATTCATAATTGATTTAAATTGTTGATTTTTAGATAAATAGTATAGCATTTCTTTGTTTGGTTCATTGATTTTCAGTATCTTCAAAGAAAATGACACAAAAATCAATGACACACTTTTCAACATTAACAGATCCTAGAATAGTGAGAACTAAACTTTATTCTTTAGAAGCTATTCTATTTCAAAATTGCTGCGGTTGTTTCTGATGCAGTTACTTGGGTAGCTATTAAAGAATTTGGCAAAGCCAAAGGGTCTTGGTTAAAAGAATATGTAGCACTCCCCAATGGAACTACCATTGATGTCTTATTTAACTAATTGTTTTTCAGCACTTTAATAACTATCTAAAATTATTTACCACATAGACATAGAAAACATAGAACTATGTCTATGTGGTAAAATTAAAGGTTTTAATGGTTTAGCGTTTCGTCATTATAATCGCTTGTGAAAATTTTTTGTCTCATACAGAACATCTGTCTACTAATAAAATTTCCTCTCAAAAAAGATATTATATATCTAGCTTGAGTGCAAAGGCAGAAAAATTTAACCAACTCATTCGTTCTCATTGGGGGATAGAAAATAAACTACATTGGGTACTTGATGTCAATTTTAATGAAGATGCTTCAAGAATACGAAAAGGACATGCTGACCAAAATATGTCTATCATCAAACGTATTGCTCTTAATATCATTAAAAAACACCATAACAAGAAACTAAGCATCAAAAGAAAAAGATATAAAGCTGCTCTTGATGATCAATTTAGACATCAAATCCTAAATATTTAGACCCGCTTGCCCTGATCAAAAATCCTTTATCAAAAAAAAACAATAGCCTTTTTTAAGGTTCGACTATTTAGATAACAAACACTGTGTTTAAATACTATACACAGTGTGTTTTTTCTTTTTTCAACCAATAAGTTTTGCGGATTTAAGGTAGTAATGAAATATACAAATTATTTTTAGAAGTTTATTTTTGTTGCTACTTCTTGTCCGTTTCTTTTTACAATTACCTTCGTTGTATCGCCTTTTTTATAAACGGATAACGCTCGCATATAACTCATCATATCTGTTACCAAACTATCGCCTAATTGCACAACAATATCTCCTTTTTGCAATCCTGCTTTTTGGGCGGGTTTATCTTCAGAAATTCCGTCAATTCGCATTCCTTTTCCGTCAAAAAGATAATCAGGAATAACGCCCAAACCCACTTTAAACCTTGGTACTTCTTCACTTTCGTTTTTTGTTTTTCTAAACGGAAGTTTTCCATTGTCATCTAAATCGGAAATGATATTGAAAATATAGCTAGAAATGGTTTCCATTCCTTTATAATTTAACTTTTCTGAATCGTCACTAGGTTTATGATAATCTTCATGCTGACCTGTAAAAAAATGCAATACAGGAATATTCGCCAAATAAAAACTTGTATGGTCTGACGGACCAACACCAGACTCTCTTTGAATCAACTTAAAATTGTTGTTATGAGATTTTAATATCTGTTTAAAAATAGGCGAAGTTCCTGTACCATAAACCGCCAAAGCACTGTCTTTTTTTAAACGACCCACCATATCCATATTGATCATATAAGAAACTGCTTTTGTATTTATAGTAGGATTTTTTACAAAATAATTAGACCCTAACAAGCCCATTTCTTCGCCAGAAAAAGCCATAAATAGATAATTATTATTCGTATTTTTCTGTCTTAATTTTGATGCTAAATTTAATAAAACAGCCACTCCAGATGCATTATCATCTGCACCATTATGAACCGCTTTTATAGAATCTCTGTACAAAGAACCTTCGCCACCAAATCCTAAATGATCATAATGCGCGCCAATAATTACAGTGTTTTTAGCTTTGTTGTCTAGCATTCCAATCACATTATTTCCAGTAATGGTTCCGTCTGCGTTTTTGGTAAATTGTACTTCACCATGCGGATTTGTTTTTGGTTTGAATGTAAAAGGTTGCAAAAAATCTTTTGTTCCTTTTGGCATTAATCCTAAATTCTTAAATCTTTTAGAAATGTATTCCGCGGCTTTCTTTTCTCCAGAAGTTCCTGTTTGCCTTCCTTCTAGTTTATCAGAAGCTAAAAACAGAACATCTTCTTTTATGGTTACAGGATTTTGATTTTCGGTTT